>JAITOJ010000001.1 GCA_031290005.1 Treponema sp.
TTCGTTTGACGGTTTGAGAGACTCCCCAAAACAAATGGGCCACGGCCCAAGACAAATGGGCCACGGCCCAAGACAAAAGGGCCACGGCCCAAGACAAAAGGGCCACGGCCCAACGCAAATGGGCCACGGCCCAAGGCAAATGGGCCACGGCCCAAGACGAATGGATTGCTGAAGCTACATCAGTTGGGTCAGGGAAAATTCCAGTAAATCCAAAAATTGTCTGGCCGCGACAGGGGAATCCAGGGTTGAGTGGGGAGATTCGGAGGAATCCAGGGAATTTTTCAGGCGTTCCGCTGTTTCGTCCAAAATAGCGGAAACGGTTTTTTGAGTCAGAGGTAATCGCATTCCGATAAGCCGGTTTTCCAAGGCGCGGCTCCGGTAGGCAGTGTGCTGGCTGTAGGCTATCCGCAGGTCTGAGAGTCCTCCCTTCCCGGTCATGGCGAGGAACACGAAGGATGCGCTTTCTTCGGTGAAAATTCGTGCGGGCCCCGGTCGCTTAAAGATACTGATATTCCACTCATCCACGGGAACTCTGATTTTGGTCAGCATCATACCCTGGGGAACTTTGTTAAACGTACCCAGATGGATAAACAGAGTTTCGTTTTCGCCTTTAAATTCCAGCCGGGCGTCCAGGGCAAGCAGCGCCGAAAACAATGTCCTGCGCCGTCCGGGAGCGCAGATATTCCCCCCGATGGTTGCCCGATTGCGGACAAAGGGAGTTGCAATGGACTCGATAGATTCAAAAAAGACCGAAGGCAGCCGCCGCTTGGCAGTACCGAGAATCTGGGAAAAGGTGGCCGCGCTGCCAAAATCAATGAACCGTTCGTGGGGATCAATAACGCCTAATTCTTCGATTTGCGTAGCGTTCACCATTATTGAACTGGAGGGCAGGCCGCGTTCCAGGGTGCAGCCCGCCATCACCTGAGGTTCTGATGACGAATTGAGGCAGGACAGCGCCTCCGCCATGTTCCGGGGAAAAAAAACAGTTTTAGCGCCGCCCATTGGTTTCCTCCGCGTTTTTCCGTTCCCGGCGGAAGGCCGCCGCGGCCAGTACGCCATCGACGAGACTGTCCAAATCAGAGCAGTAACAGCCAAGCTGGGACATGGTTTCAGAGACTTTGTCCCTGTCGGGTATATTCTGTCCGGAAATCTGGTTTGAAAGAAGCTGATAGGCGGCAAATATTTTTCCCGCATCGCAGATACCGCAGAGATGCGCCTCCGCCCCGGCAAACCCCTTTCTAATATCCGCGTAGAAATCAGTTTGGGCGAAATGCCCCAGGGTTGTGATTGCCGCGTTCCGGACAGCGGCCAAAGGAACCAGACAGGCAAGAACCGGCAGGTCATTCAGGAGTACCGTACAGGCGCCGCACAGTCCTTTTTGGCAGCCGCATTTGACCCCCGTATAGCCCCGCCGCCTGAGAACAGTCAGCAGGTTGGCGTCTGGCGGACAGTCAATCTGGATTTGTTCACCGTTAATGCGTACTGGTATTTTCATGCTTCCTCCTGAATCATCCCGGACAGGCGGGCCGCTTCAGCGCGCAGGGTATCCTCAAAAAGAGGCAGTACGGAAATGGAAGCGCACAGCGCCTGGGACAGTGCGTTGGCATAAGATGCCGGCAGAATCCGGTAAATCAAATTGCCGATTTGCCGGGCTTCTCCATCTTGTTTTATAAAGGAAATGGTGATATCCGTGGAATTGAAGACCTGAGTTGGAATCAGCGTTGCAAGGGCCTGACGCGCTGTAGTTTTTATGGTTCTTACCGCTTCGTCCGGGGAAAAAATCTCTCCGCAGTCAATGACAATCCAGATGTGGCGGATGGTTACGCAGTATGTATAAGGGTCAACCTCAAGCTCCACTGCCGCCGCTCCGGTGGAAGCGCTGAAAAAGGGCACGCCGATAAATTCCTTTTGATTCCATGCCTTGCGCTGGGCAGTAGTAATAGTCTGCGTCACCCGGATGGGCAGGGGTTTGCGGAACCGCTGTTTTTGCAGGGCTCCACAGCATTTCCGCAGAAGGCTGACCATCACGCCGATATTATCAAAGGAATGTTCTGGAATATGAGGTTCTTTTCCATATTCAAAATCTCCCTGAATTCTGATTTTTTCCAGCGGCACTTTGAGTTCTTCCGAAGCAATGCGTGTCCAGATAGCTTGGATTGACAAAGACGTCTGATAGGAAGTGATGACCACGGAACCGTCTTTTTCCATGGCGACTTCCAGCCTCTGGTCCGCAAACCCGATTTCTGACCCCAGAAAAACGCTCCCTTCAAAAGCAACGGCAAGGCCCATGCCTCGCACCGGGTCTGCGGACGACTTCCGGGTTTCTGACCGCCTGTCCCTGGCATTGAGGGAGTAGGCGGTGTATTTCCGGCTGTAATCACTCACCGATGCCAGGGTTTGCAGAACCTGGTCACGGTTTGCCAGATTAAACGCAAAAGGGAAACTTTGCCGGAACAGGGCATTTTCAGCGCTGTTTTTGTTTCGCAGTTCCAGAGGGGACATATTGATGGTTTGGGCGATTTTTTGCAAATGGCTTTCTACGGCGAAAAAAGACTGGTAATCAATACGGGGGAAATGCATCCCCACCGGAGGGCCGGGTGTTTTATAAATACGTCCGGTGATTTTGAGCGCCTTTGGCCGGTATATTCCCGAAGCGGCAATAACAAGGCGGTCAAGAATTTCCTGGGCAAACGGGCAGTAGTCTCCCCCGGAAGCGGAAATCTGGATGACCATAGCGTCCAGCATTCCATTGGTATTGATTGCTGTTTTGTGGGAAATAATGACCGGCAGGGTATTTTGTACATAGGATTCATGTTCGCTTTTGGTATATTCCAGTTTAACTGGTCTGCCTTGCAAAAAGGATGCCAAAGCGGCCTGGGCCGCGGTAAGACAGTTTTGCAGCATACTGTTGCAATTGTGTTCTGTCGCAATGGTCTTTCGTACCGTGACCAGTGTTTCAGGGATAGCCAGGACGCCGGCGGTCGTTTTCCGTACCTGACTGATTTGGGATGAAGGTGAATATACCGTCAAACCGTGGCCGTCATATGCGGCCAGACAGCCCGTATATTCCGCGCACAGGGGCGGCTTAAGCAGTATCGAATATTCCCCGTCTACTTTGATTTCCGCCTGGGCATAGATTGATTCTGGGGCGGTTGTTCCGGCGCAGAGTATCCGTTCCGCCAAAGGCGGCGGCATGGTCGACCTGTTCGAATTAGGCAGTACCGACACTTCAATCCCTTCCAGAAGCCGGTCAATCTCGGATAAATCAGGCCCAACCAGAATACCCACCGGTTCACCTGCATAGGAAATCCGTGAGGAAGCGAAAATTCCGGTCTGAATATCCCCCAGGGTTACGCTGTTTTTCCCCGGAATATCGTCGGCGGTATAAATAGTGTAACCTTCGGGAAGTTCCGGAGCAGCCACCACTTCAAGCTCGCCGGGCGCATCCCGTGCGCGGATAATCCGGGCATAGAGCATATCCGGCATGGCCAAATCGGTGTAAAAAGCCTGTTCGATTTCAAACCTGCCTGTCTGCCTGACCGGTGTGGTTTTTCCCTCAGCCCGCATAATGCGCCTTCCCGGTCGCCGTTACCGCCTGAATAACCCGGTCAATCATGTCGTCAGTCATGCCCGGCCAGAGGGGCAGGGTAATGGTGGTTTCAAACTGACGGAGGGCATTCGGAAAATCCTGTGCCCGAAGGGCATACTTGTTTTTGAACAGGGTCATCTGAAAATGGGGGATAAAGTGCAGGGAAACCCCTATGCCGTCCGCTTGTAATAAGGAAGAAAACACATCTCTGCCGATAGTGAGCTTTGCCGGTACAATGCGGAGCAGGTATAAATGCCAGGCGTTACCCTGTCCGTCCGGGGGGAGCCGGAGGAAATCCAGCGAGGCGAAGGCCTGGTTATATTTTTCCGCTATCGCTTTCCGCTTTTCAAAGAGGGATTGGGCTTTTGTAAGCTGCGCCCGCCCGATGGCGGCCAGAATATCCGGCAGATTGCATTTCCAGCCCGCTTCCGTCACATCGTATTCCCAGGAAGCGTTTTTCGACGTATAGCGGTCCCACACGGGCCGGTCTATGCCGTGCATCCGAAGTCGGGAAATGCGCTCAGCCAGGGCAGGGCTATGGACGCAGACCATGCCGCCTTCTCCGGTGGTGATGGTCTTGTTGGCATAAAACGAGAACACCCCCGCGTCCCCCAAAGTTCCCGCATACCCCGCGCTGGTGAGGGACGGGAAGGAATGGGCCGCGTCCTCTATGACCGCTATGCCGTGTTGCTTTGCCAGTCCGGTAATCGCCTTCATATCGCAGACAGCGCCTCCCACGTGAACCGGCACGATGGCTTTTATTTCAGGGCGCCGGGCGAGCTGCTCCGCGATTTTTTCCGGGGAAATACAGTAACTGTCCGGCTCGATGTCCGCATAGACCACCTCTGCCCCCAAATGCAGGGCGGATGTGGCGGTGGAAACAAAGGTGTAGGGGGTGGTCAGGATTGGCGCGCCTGGCCCGATGCCGCAGGCCTCCATTGCCAGCATAAGTCCGCTGGTCGCGCTGTTGACCCCCAGAGCGAAGGGGGAACCCACAAAGGACGCGAATTCTTTTTCAAATTCCAGAGCGATTTTACCGGTGGTCAGCCAGCCGGAACGCATCACCTCAAGGACAGCCTGTTCTTCTTCCGTTCCCAGGGCAGGACGGAAAAAGGGGACGGCACTTTTTGTGTTCACGGTGCAATACTATCTGCAAAGCAATTTTTATGCAAGGTTGGCTCTATAACAAAAAAATGTATAAAATCTTTCCTACCCACTTGACATTTTTATTTTATTTTTGGTATATTGACCAAACCCGTTCGGGCTTGGGCTCGAAAGACGTGTTATGAGGAGAAAGGCTGATGCCTACAATTAACCAGTTGATTCGTAACGGACGAAAAAGCGCGGAAAACCGGACAAAGTCGCCGGCATTGCAGTCCTGTCCGCAGAAGCGCGGGGTGTGTACCCGTGTTATGACCGTTACTCCTAAAAAGCCTAATTCGGCGCTTAGAAAAGTTGCTCGTGTGCGTTTGAGTAACGGCATCGAAGTGACCGCGTATATTCCCGGAATCGGGCATAATTTGCAGGAGCACTCGGTGGTGCTCATTCGCGGGGGCCGCGTGAAAGACCTCCCCGGTGTGCGTTATCACATTATCCGGGGTACCAAGGATACTTTGGGTGTGGAAGATCGCAGACGCAGCCGGTCGAAGTACGGAGCCAAACGGCCCAAGGCGTAAGGATAAAATAGTAATATGGGAAGAAAAAGCAAAACTATAAACCGGCCCATCGCGCCGGATTCAAAGTACAACAGCCCGGTGGTTTCCAAGTTTGTCGCACGGATGATGCATGACGGCAAGCGGATCACCTGTATGGGTCTGATTCATGACGCCATGGAGCAGCTCAAGGAAAAAACGTCCAACGACCCGTTGGACGTTTTCCTGAAAGCCCTGGACAACGTGAAACCCCAAGTGGAAGTCAAATCCCGGCGGGTCGGCGGTGCCACCTATCAGGTGCCGATTGAAATTCGGGATAGTCGGCGTGAGGCCCTGGCTATGCGCTGGGTTATCAACGCCGCCCGGGCGCGGAGCGGTCACAGTATGGGCGACCGGCTTGCCAGCGAATTGCTGGACGCCTTTAATAACACGGGGACGGCCTTCAAGAAGAAGGAAGATACCCACCGGATGGCGGAAGCCAACCGGGCATTTGCCCACTACCGCTGGTAAGAAGCAGTTTTTTTTTGCGTTTTTTGAAAAAAACGCGTTTGTGCACTTGCAATTTTTTTTAATTTATTGTATAGTGTCTTGGTCATGATACCAAACCGGTCATCAACCGTACGGTTTGATGGAGTTAGGTGGTTCGGGGCGCTTGGCGTCTTTGTACGCTGGTCAGCATAAAGCGTATATATCCCGCAATCCACATAACTCCATTCAATTTTGATATGTTAAGGAAGCCTGAAATCTGATTAAGGAGGGTTTTTATGGCAAAGGAAAAGTTTGTAAGGTCAAAGCCTCACATGAACGTTGGAACCATTGGTCACGTGGATCATGGTAAGACCACTCTTTCCGCGGCAATCACCATGCACTGCGCCCGGAAGTTCGGCGACAAAGAGCTCAAATATGATGATATTGATAATGCGCCGGAAGAGAAAGCCCGGGGTATTACCATCAATACCCGGCACTTGGAGTATCAGTCGGATAAGCGGCACTATGCCCACATCGACTGTCCCGGTCACGCCGACTATATCAAGAACATGATCACCGGCGCTGCCCAGATGGACGGCGCGATTCTGGTGGTCTCCGCGCCGGACTCGGTTATGCCTCAGACCAGAGAGCACATCCTCCTGGCCCGCCAAGTGGGCGTTCCCGGTATGATTGTCTTCCTGAATAAAGTTGACCTCATGGATGACCCGGAGCTCACCGAGCTGGTGGAAGAAGAAGTCCGGGACGTGCTCCAGCAGTACGGTTTCCCGGTGGACACCCCGATTATCAAAGGTTCCGCCTTCAAGGCCATGACCGAGCCGGATAATCCTGAATCCACCGCCTGTATTGACGAGCTCCTGGAAATAATGGACACCTATTTTAAGGATCCCGTCCGTGAAGCGGACAAGCCCTTCCAATTGGCTATTGAAGACGTGTTCTCCATCTCCGGACGGGGCACGGTGGTTACCGGTCGTATTGAGAAAGGCGTGGTCAAGCTGAATGACGATCTTGAAATCGTCGGTATCCGTCCCACCCAGAAAACCGTGGCCACGGGGATCGAAATGTTCAACAAGATGCTTGACCAGGGCGAGGCAGGGGACAATGTGGGTATTTTGTTGCGGGGTATAGAAAAGAACGGGGTTGAGCGCGGCCAGGTGCTTGCCAAGCCCGGTTCAATCAAACCCTACAAGAAATTCAAGGGGCAGATTTATGTTCTGTCAACGGTAGAAGGGGGCCGTCACAGCCCGTTCTTCACAGGTTACCGGCCGCAGTTCTATTTCCGTACCACGGATATTACGGGGACCATTACCCTGCCCCAGGGGATAGACATGGTTAAACCCGGCGACAATGTGGAAATCATCGGTGAACTGATTCACCCTATCGCCATGGATAAGGGGCTCAAGCTCGCTATCCGCGAAGGTGGACGTACCGTTGCTTCCGGTCAGGTAACCGAAATTATTGAATAGCGAGGATACATGTCAACCGAACGGATTCGTGTCAGACTGAGAGCGTTTGACGTGGAATTGATAGACCAGAGCGCAAAGTCGATTGTAGACGCTGTGCGGCGGAGCGGGGTGAAGGTTTTGGGCCCGATCCCTCTCCCGACCCGGATTAACAAAGTGACGGTTTTGCGTTCCCCTCACGTGAATAAAAAATCCCGTGAGCAGTTTGAAATGCGGACCCACAAGCGGCTCATCGACATTATTGAGCCTTCGACGGATGTGATGGATTCTCTGATGAAGCTGGAACTTCCCGCCGGTGTGGACGTAGAAATCAAACAATAGGAGTTACGTCAGAATGAAAGGTCTGATTGCAAAGAAAGTAGGGATGACTCAAGTGTTTGACGAAGAGGGCAGCCTTATCCCGGTTACGGTGATTCACGTTGAACCAAACGTGGTGGTTGCCCGCAAAACAGAGGACGCTTCCGGTTATGACGCCATGGTGCTTGGTTTTGGGGAAATCAAAAAGAACCGCACAGCCAAGCCCTATGCGGGACAGTTTTCGGAAGGGGTTGAGCCGACAAAGATTCTGAAAGAATTCAGGGATTTTGAGGGCGAACAGGTGGTGGGCGATAAAATCGGTATTGAGCTGTTTGACGGCGAACGGTATCTGGACGTAACCGCGATTTCCAAGGGCAAGGGCTTCCAGGGCGTGGTCAAACGCTACGGATTTCACGGTGGACACAGAACCCACGGTTCAAAGTTCCACCGCGAGCCAGGTTCAACCGGACAGTGTACCACACCGGGGCACAGTTTTAAGAATACTAAACTGCCCGGACGCATGGGCGGCGATAAAGTGACGGTTCAGAATTTGCAGGTTGTGAAAGTCGACCCGGAACTGAAAGTTCTGATGGTGCGCGGCGCGGTGCCCGGAAACAACGGTAGTACGTTGATTGTAAAAACCGCGGTAAAAAAGTAGGGCAGGGGTTAGTATTGTGGAAAAAATTGTCTATTCAATCGACGGTAAAGAGATGCGCAAAATAGAGCTGGACGACGCGGTGTTCGGGCTTCCGGTGAATGACGATGTGATTTACTACGCCATCACCAACGAGCTGGCGAACAAGCGGGTGGGTACGGCATGTACCAAAGACCGCTCGGAAGTGCACGGAAGCAACGCCAAGCCCTACCGTCAGAAGGGCACGGGGAACGCCCGCCGGGGTGATAAAAAATCCCCATTGCTGCGGGGCGGCGGGGTGATTTTTGGGCCAAAGCCCAGAGATTTCAGCTACAGCATCCCCAAGAAGATGAAGCGTCTGGCCATGAAGTCGATTTTGAGCCTGAAGGCCCAGGATGACCGGCTGACGGTTATTGAAGATTTTACGATTGAAAGCGGAAAAACCAAAGATTTGGTTGCCATCGTGAACCGGTTTGCCAAGGATGAACGCACGGTGATTGTCCTCAAGGATGATGACGCGCTGATTAAGCGGGCGGGGCGGAATATTCCCCACCTTTCGTTTCTTTCCTATAACCGGCTCCGGGCGCACGATCTTTTTTATGGCCGCCGGGTGATTATTCTTGAATCGGCGGCGCAAAACCTTTCCGCCTTTTACAATGCCCAGGAGGAGACAGTCTGATGGTACGCGAAGATGTATTGATTGAACCGGTGCTGTCCGAAAAAGCCACCCTCCTGAGGGAGCAGGGCAAATATGTGTTTAAGGTGAACAAGGACGCAAACAAATTTCAGATTAAGGATGCGGTGAGCAAGCTGTTCAGCGTGAAAGTCGAGCGGTGCACCGTGATGAATGTGTTTGGAAAATTGAAGCGCCAGCGGAACCGCATCGGCAGAACCGCAAGCTGGAAAAAAGCAATCGTCAAGCTGGCGCCTGGCGAAAGTATAAAGGTGTTTGAGGGCGTGTAAGCCTTCATAAGGATGTAAGGGGAACCGAAATGGCTCTTAAAGAATACAAGCCGATAACAGCGGGAACTCGCGGGCGCATTGACCTCAAAAAAGAGGAATTGACCGCCGATAAGCCCGAAAAAAGTCTGACCGTGGGTATAAAGAACCACGCGGGCCGGGACGCGGCTGGCAGGATTTCCGTCCGGCATCAGGGGGGCGGTCACAAGCGCAAGTATCGGATTATTGACTTCAAGCGGGACAAGCACGGTATCCCGGGAACAGTCAAGACGATTGAATACGACCCCAACCGGAGTGCCAATATCGCCTTGGTGTTTTATGCCGACGGCGAAAAACGATATATCATTGCTCCTTCAGGATTAGCTGTGGGGCAGAAAATAATGTCCGGCGAAAAAGCGGCCCCCACGGTGGGGAACGCCTTACCCCTGGAAGCGATTCCCGTGGGATTTACGGTACATAACATTGAGTTAAACCTGGGGCGGGGCGGACAGTTGGCCCGATCTGCGGGAACCAAAGCTTTGGTTGCGGCTAAAGAGGGGGACTATGTGACCCTCAAGCTGCCCTCCAGTGAAATGCGCCGGGTGCACCGCAAGTGCTACGCCACTATCGGTACGGTGGGCAATGAAGAACTGATGAATACCCAGCTTGGAAAAGCGGGCCGTTCCCGCTGGCGGGGGATTCGCCCGTCAGTGCGGGGTATGGCTATGAACCCGGTTGACCACCCGCTGGGCGGCGGCGAAGGGGCCGGTAAGGGCCGTAATCCGGTTACTCCCTGGGGGCAGCCCTGCCGGGGATACAAGACCCGGAACAAGCGGAAGGTTTCTGGCAAGTTTATCGTGTCAAGACGAAAGAAATAGAGGAGATTTTTAGTGTCAAGGTCGGTTAAGAAGGGGCCTTTTATCGAAAAGAGCCTGTATAAAAAAGTGTCGGAAATGAACAAAGCGCCGGAGCGGCGAATGATTAAAACCTATTCCCGCTGTTCCACGATTATCCCCGAAATGGTGGGGAATACCATTTCGGTGTATAACGGAAAGGTGTGGGTGCCGGTGTATATCACGGAAAATTTGGTGGGCCACAAGCTCGGCGAGTTTTCTCCCACCCGGATTTTTCGTGCCCATGCTGGTTCGGATAGAAAAGCGGCTGCGGCCAAATAGGTGAAAAAATGGCAAAAGACGGTTATATGGCGATAACAAAATATCTGATTGCGTCTCCTACCAAGGTTCGACCGGTGGCGAATGTGATTAAACGGAAAGAGTGTCCCCTGGCCATGGCGATTCTGGAAAATATGCCCCAGAAGGGCGCCCGGCTTATCAGGGGTACCCTGAAATCGGCGATTGCGAACGCGTTGAGCGCGAATAATAAACTTGATGAAGGTATGTTGTATGTCAAAGAAATACGGATTGACGAAGGTCCCCGGCTCAAACGGGTGTGGTTCCGTGGCCGCGGACGGGCGGATACACAGTTGAAACGCATGTGTCATATCACCGTAGTGGTGGACGAGAAGGCGGGGGCATAGTATGGGACAGAAAGTAAATCCTATCGGACTTAGGCTCGGTATCAATAAAGACTGGCGGTCCCACTGGTTTGCGAATCCCCGTGAATATGCCGGTTTGGTGCTGGAAGACCGCAAAATCAGGAATATGATTGAGACCATGCCGGAGTGCAAAAACGCGGATATCGCGGAGGTAGAGATTATCCGGCATCCCCAGCGGGTGACGGTGATTATTCACACCGCCCGGCCCGGGGTTATTATCGGGGTGAAGGGCGCGAATATCGAAAAGGTAGGGTCGGAAATCCAGAAGAGCCTTTCCCGCAAGGTTCAAATTAAGATTAAGGAAATCAAGCGGGCCGAGGCGAACGCTTCGCTGGTGGCCCAGAGCGTGGCCCGGCAATTGCTGAACCGGGGTTCCTTCCGCAAGGCGCTCAAGCAATCTGTGGGGGGCGCGATGAAAGCGGGTGCCCAGGGGGTAAAAATCCGCATCAGCGGGCGGCTGGGCGGGGCGGAAATGTCCCGGACAGAGGAACACAAAGACGGTCGGGTGCCGCTCCATACCCTGCGTGCGGACATCGACTATAGTCTGGCGGAAGCCCATACCACCTTCGGTAAAATCGGTGTGAAGGTGTGGATTTATAACGGAATGAATTACGGCGCGGAAATCAACGATGATGCGGGGCAGCTTCTGAAAAAGAGGCGTGAATATGACCGGACGGAACGCTCAGATCGGGGCGAACGTCCGGACAGGGCCGAACGGCCTTCCCGCGGCGCAAGGTTCGCAAGGAGTTAGAAAATGGCGCTGAGTCCTAAACGGGTTATGCACCGGAAGGTGCAGCGAAGCAGAATAAAGGGTAACGCTACCAGGAATAACCATATTGATTTTGGTGATATTGCCTTGGTGGCTATGCAGCCGGTTTGGCTTTCGGCAAAGCATATTGAGGCGGCCCGTGTGGCCCTGACCCGTACCATAAACCGCCGGGGGCAGGTGTGGATTCGGGTGTTTCCCGACAAACCTATCACCAAGAAGCCCGCGGAAACCCGTATGGGCAAGGGAAAGGGTGCGCCGGAATTCTGGGCCGCGGTGGTCAAACCCGGACAGATTTTGTTTGAAATCGGCGGGGTTGAACTGGAGTTGGCTGAACAGGCGATGAAACTTGCGGGAAGCAAGCTGCCGATTCAGACCAAGATTGCGCGCCGTCCGACCATCGACTAAAGGAAGCAGGAGAATGGCAAAGAAAAAGGACAACAAAGAGCTGTCTTATTCCGAGTTGATTGTCAAACGGGATGAGTTAAAGCGGAAATACATGGATTTCCGGTTCCAGAAAATCAACGGGCATGTGGAAAATCCGTTGCTGAACCGGACATACCGGCGGGAAATCGCCGCACTTAATACATTTATCCGGCAGAAAGAGATTGCCGGACAGGATAAGTAGGAGTTCATCGTGGAAGAACAAGCAGGGAAAACAACGCAACCCTCAAAGCGCGCCTTCGTCGGGACGGTCACCAGCGATAAGATGGACAAAACCATTGTCGTTTCCGTTTCGACCAAGAAAATGCACCGGCTGTACAAAAAATATATCACCCAGGTGAAGAAGTGCAAGGCCCACGACGAGACCAACAGCGCCCATGTGGGCGACAAGGTGCGGGTTGTGGAATGCCGTCCCTTAAGCCGCGAAAAATGCTGGCGGCTGACGGATATTATCGAGCGGGCGCAATAGGAGGAATGGGTTATGATTCAAATGCAGACTAATTTGAACGTGGCCGACAATTCCGGCGCAAAACTCGTTCAGTGTATCAAGGTAATCGGCGGCTCGCATCGCAGGTATGCGAGTATCGGCGATATAATTGTGGTAGCGGTCAAGGACGCGATTCCGACCTCTACGATCAAGAAGGGAACCATCGAAAAAGCGGTGATTGTGCGGATTGCCAAGGAATACCGGCGGCCCGACGGAACCTATATCCGCTTTGACGACAATGCGTGCGTCATTATCGACGCGAATAAAAACCCCAAGGGGAAGCGCATTTTTGGGCCCGTCGCTCGGGAACTGCGGGATATGGATTATATGAAAATCGTATCCCTGGCGCCGGAAGTGCTGTAAACCGTGAGGAGCTGAGAACGATGATTAAGAAGTTCAAAATAAAAAAGAATGATACGGTAGAGGTGATTGCCGGAAAAGACAAGGGCAAGCGCGGCTCGGTGACCCGGATTGTGATTGCAAAAGACCGGGTGATTGTCTCCGGCGTGAATATCGTGAAAAAGGCGATGAAGAAGCGGAGCCAGCAGGACGCGGGGGGAATCGCGGAAATTGAAGCACCCCTGCATATTTCCAATGTGGCGATGGTCTGCAAAAAATGCGGCCCCACGCGGATTGGTTATAAACTCGACGGCGGCAAGAAAACACGGGTCTGCCGTAAATGCGGAGAAGCACTGTAATGAGTAATTCTATACCCCGGCTGAAAAAAGCCTATGTTGAAACCATTGTTCCCGCACTGTTCAAAGAGCGGGGCTACAAGTCGGTTATGCAGGTTCCGGCGATTGAGAAAGTTGTGGTGAGTATGGGGGTGGGCGAGGCTCTGGTAAACAAAAAACTGCTGGATGCGGCGGTTTCCGATTTGTCCCTGATTACGGGGCAGCACGCGGTGAAGACCAAGGCAAAAAAGAGCATCGCTAACTTCAAATTGCGGCAGGGTAACGAGGTGGGGGTGGTGGTCACCCTCAGGGGCGTCCGGATGTACGAGTTTTTGGACCGGCTCATCAATGTCGCGCTGCCCCGGGTCAAGGATTTCCGGGGGATTAAGGCTTCGGGGTTTGACGGCCACGGGAATTTTTCCCTGGGTATCACGGAGCAAATCATTTTTCCGGAAATCGATTTTGACAAAATCGAACGGATTGCGGGATTGAATATCACCATCGTAACCAGCGCGGTAACGGACAGCGATGCCCGTTTGTTACTGGACAAATTCGGTATGCCGTTTAGGAAATAAGGGGAATTCATGGCTAAGAAATCGATGATAATTAAGGCTGCGCGCCGTCCAAAATACAGCACCCAGCGAGTGAACCGGTGCCAGATTTGCGGTCGTCCTCGGGGATATTTGCGGAAGTATAAGATGTGCCGTCTGTGTTTCCGCAAGATGGCCAGTGAAGGCCTGCTGCCGGGCGTCACCAAATCCAGTTGGTAGCAAGGGAGGAAGTTAATGAGTGTATCAGACCCCATTGCGGATATGCTTACCAAGGTAAGAAACGCGGCTATGGCCCGCCACGATAAGGTGGAAGTATCCGCATCGAGAATCAAATTGGAAATCGTAAAAATCCTGAAAACCGAGGGGTATATCAGGAATTTTAAGAAGGTGGAAGAGGGTGACAAGGAAATCATCCGAATTTTCCTGAGATACGACGACGCGAATATGTCGGTAATCCACGGGGTGAAAAAGATTTCAACCCCCGGACGCCGGGTGTATTCGGGATATAAGAAACTGCCGCGCGTCTATAACGGCTGCGGGACGGTTATCGTTTCGACTTCGCTGGGGGTGACCACCGGCAAGAAGGCTGCCGAACAAATGGTTGGCGGCGAACTTATCTGTACCGTCTGGTAGGGGGGAATATGTCGAGGGTTGGTAAAATTCCCGTAGCGATTCCGGCGGGTGTCAAGGTGGCGGTTAAGCCCTGCCTGGTGGAGGTCGAGGGGCCCAAGGGCAAGTTGTCCGAGGTCTATAACGACCGGGTGAAAATCGAAGTCACGGGCAGCGAACTGGTGGTGACCCCGGCGAATGAGACCAAGGAAGCCAACGCGGCCCAGGGGCTCTACCGGAACCTGATTCACAATATGGTGGTCGGGGTGTCCAGCGGGTTTTCCAAAAGTCTGGTGATTAACGGCGTTGGTTACCGTGCGGAAGTGCAGGGGAAACTGCTGGTGCTCAGCCTGGGGTATTCCTCGGATTATGTGGCGGTGATTCCCGACGGTCTTGCGGTCGCTTCGGACAATCAGGGGAAACTGACCGTTTCCGGGAGCAGCAAACAGCAGGTGGGCGAGTTCTGCGCTCAAATCAGAAAGCTGCGGAAGCCCGAGCCCTATAAAGGCAAGGGAATTCGCTATGAGACCGAGACTATCAAACGCAAGGTCGGCAAGTCCGGCGTGAAATAAGGGTTAGTGTATGTTACGAAAGATGGATGATAAACAGCGGAAACGGATTAAGCGGAAGTTTCACATCCGCCGTCGGCTTTTCGGAACCCCCGAACGCCCGCGCATGACCGTGTTCCGGAGCAACTGCAATTTGTATGCCCAGGTGATCGACGACAGCGTCGGTAAAACCCTGGCGGCGATTTCGACCAGGGAAAAGGAATTCGCCGGCCTGAAGCCCAACAAGGAAGGGGCGGAAAAACTGGGCGAGGCCATGGGGCAGCGGCTCAAGGAAAAGAATATCACCACCGTGGTGTTTGACCGGAATGGCTATTTGTATCACGGGGTGGTTAAGGCCCTGGCGGACGGAACCCGCAAAGCCGGGATTGAATTCTAGGAGAGACTATGGCAAATAAAGAGACTATAGAGACAGCGGAAGCGCAGGTTCAGACTCCCCAGGTAACGGACGCCGAGGCGGTAGAGATTGTTGCTGCTATCGAAGCGGCGGAACCGGCTGCGGCTGTTGAAGCCGTGAGCAAACCGGAAAGTTCCTTTGAGCGGCATGACCGCGGGGATAGGCCCCGCCGGAGCGATAGGGGCCGGGACAGCCGGGGGCATGGCCGGGATGGGGACAAAGAAAGAGACCAGTTTGTGGAAAAACTGGTTAAGTTGAACCGCACCGCCAAGGTGGTGAAGGGCGGGCGGCGGTTCTCCTTCTCCGCGTTGACCGTGGTGGGAGATACCAAGGGTTTGGTTGGGTTTGGATTTGGCAAAGCAAATGATGTGACCGAGGCTATCAGGAAGAGTTTTGAGAAGGCCCGGCGCAATTTAATCCGGGTACCCTTAAAAAATGGGACTATTCCCCACGAGATTCTGGGTAATTACAAGGGAGCGTCGGTGCTGTTGAAGCCCGCCTGCTCCGGTACGGGGATTATCGCCGGAGGCGCGGTGCGCGCGGTGATGGAAGCGGCGGGGGCCACGGACATGCTGTCCAAGTCTCTGGGGTCAAAATCGGCGGTGAACGTGGTACGGGCCACCTTTGAAGCGGTCAATAAATTGCTGGACGGGCGGGCTATCGCCAGAAGCAGGGGCAGGTCCCTGAAGGATTTGTGGGGTTAATATGGCAAAGAAAGCGGCGAAAAAGGAACAGGTGAAAATCACCCTGATTCGGAGTACCATTAGTCAGAAACCCGGCAAACGCGCCACTGTCCGTAGTTTGGGCTTGAGAAAAATCAATTCCACCGTGATTCACGAGGCGACTCCCGCAATTTTGGGGATGGCCGCTTCGGTGGCGCACCTGGTGAAGGTTGAGGGAGTAGAATAATGGCTGATTTTTTGCTTACCGCCCCTGAGGGCTCGCATAAGAAAAAGCGAATCGTCGGGCGCGGTTCTTCTTCGGGCCGGGGTACTACCGCAGGCCGGGGAAACAAGGGGCAGCAGTCCCGTTCGGGCGGTAAAACCTATATCGGGTTTGAGGGTGGCCAGATGCCCCTGTACCGGCGGATTGCCCAGCGGGGTTTTTCCAACTATCCTTTTAAGAAGGAATACGCGGTTTTTAATCTGGTTGATTTGGAAGGCAAATATGCCGACGGCGAGACCGTTGACCGGGCCAGTCTGGTTGCGAAGGGGCTTTTGAATAAAAAAAACCCCATTCTGATTAAGGTGCTGGCCAACGGAGAAATTACCAAAAAAATTACCGTGACGGTGGACAAGGTTTCCGGCGCGGCAAAAGAAAAGATTGAAAAAGCCGGAGGAACCGTAACGGTGAACGGCAATGGCGGAGCGTAAGGATGGCAAGTAACGCGATTGTAAACATGTTTAAGGTGAAAGAATTGCGGGAGCGCATTCTTTTTACCCTGGCAATCCTCGCGGTGTACCGGTTCGGCAGTGTGCTGACCGTGCCGGGTATTAATCCCCAGGCGCTGATCGCCTTTTTCAGCGAACAGGTGCGGGGAAGCGCTTTTGTGGACTACATGGACTTTTTTGTGGGCGGCGCGTTCTCCAATTTTTCGGTGTTCATGCTGGGGGTGATGCCCTACATTTCCACCCAGATTGTGATGCAGTTGGCCTTGATTATCTTCCCGACCCTTAAAAAAATTGCCCAGGAAGACGGCGGACAGAAAAAGGTGCAGGCATGGACGCGGATTGGTACGGTGCTTGTCTGTTTCATCCAGTCCGCGGCGGTGACGGTGTATGCCAATCAGATACCCGACGCGATTGTAATTACCAACAATTTCCTGTTCAGGTTTGTTGCCATTGTGAGCGTCACCACGGGGACCATGATTACGGTCTGGCTGGGAGAACAGATTACCGCCCGGGGTATCGGGAACGGTATTTCCATGCTGATTTTCGCCGGTATCGTGGCTCGGCTGCCTTCGGCGGTGCTTGACCTTATCCGGATGATCCGGCGCGGCGACATTAATCCGGTGTTTTTCTTCGTGGTACTGATTATGTTTGTGGTCATTATCGGTTTGGTGATTTACGAACAGCAGGGACAGCGGAAAATTCCCGTGCACTACGCCAAGCGCGTGGTGGGAAGAAAGATGTATGGCGGGCAGAGCGTGTACATTCCCTTCAAAATCAACCCTTCCGGGGTGATTCCGGTGATTTTTGCCTCCTCGTTTTTGACATTCCCGCTCCAGATTGCCACCAGTCTGGGGCCGAACGTCCGCTGGTTGAATAAGCTGGCGGTGTTTTTGACGCCCTCCGGCTGGGCATATAACATCTTTCTGGTTCTGCTGATTGTGTTTTTTGCGTATTTCTATACGCAGGTTACGCTTAATCCGGTGGAACTGGCAAAGAATATCCGGGAAAACGGCGGCTCGATTCCCGGTATCCGCACGGACAAAACGGAAGAGTATCTGCAAAAGGTGCTGAACCGGCTGGTGCTGCCTGGTTCGCTGTATCTGGCGGGTATCGCCGTTTTGCCTACGGTTATTCAAACGGTGTTCGGCTTTCCTCAGTCCATCGCCATGCTGATGGGCGGAACATCGCTGTTGATTTTGGTGGGAGTTGACTTGGACACCATGAGCCAGGTTGAGGCTCAGTTGAAGATGCATCACCACGAAGGATTGGTGAAGCGTGGAAGGATTCGTTCGCGGAACCTGTAGGGTTGAGCGGACAGGAAAACCAAGGGGGTTTTATATGAAAGTGAGAACCAGCGTAAAACCGATTTGCGACAAATGCAAGGTAATCAAGCGTTGCGGGATTGTGAGAATTATCTGCTCCAACCCGAAGCATAAACAGAGACAAGGATAAGGGGTGTTGAATGGCTCGTATTGCGGGAGTTGACCTTCCAAACAAGCACGTTAATATCGCGTTGACCTACATTTTCGGCATCGGGCGTTCCGCGGCAAATGAGATTTGTGCCAAAAGCGGAGTGAATCCCGATGTGCTTATCAACGACCTGAACCAGGAAGACCTGACGAAACTCCGTGCCTTAATTGATACGGAATATAAGATTGAAGGGCGTCTGCGCACGGAAGTTGCGCTGAACATCAAACGCCTGATGGACATCGGCTGTTACCGGGGCTTGCGGCACCGGAAGGGACTGCCGGTTCGTGGACAGAGAACCCGGACGAATTCCCGGACCCGCAAGGGCAAGCGGAAGACCGTGGCCGGCAAGAAGATTGGATGAGGGAGGTAGCATAACATGGCAACCGTAAAAAAACGGAAAGAGAAAAGAAATGTTTACGAAGGTAATGTCTATATTCAGGCAACTTTCAATAATACCATTATTACCATAACCGATTTGCAGGGGAACGCCCTTTCTTGGGCTTCTTCCGGCGGACTGGGCTTTCGGGGGGCCAAAAAATCAACTCCCTTTGCGGCCCAGTCGGTAACCGAAACCGCGGTGCAGAAGGCGGTGAGCTATGGTATTCGGGAAGTCCATGTCTACGTGAAAGGCCCCGGAGTCGGTCGGGAGTCCGCAATTCGTTCCCTGGGGAATTTGGGTTTGAGGGTCAAGTCGATTCATGACGTGACCCCCATACCGCACAACGGGTGCCGCCCCCGGAAAACCCGGCGCATGTAAAGGAGACGCAAGACTATGGCAAGATATACCGGACCGGTTTGCAGGCTTTGCCGAACCGAACAAAAAAAACTGTTTCTGAAAGGTACGCGGTGCAAGAGCGATAAGTGCGCGCTGAATAAAAAGCGTTTTTATCCTGGCAAAGACCCAAAAGCCCGGATTGGTAAGAAGAGCGATTACAGCTTGCAGTTGCGGGAAAAACAGAAAATCAAGCGTATGTACAATATGCTTGAAAAGCAGTTCCACCTGTACTTTGAGCGGGCGCTCCGCATGAGCGGCGTCACCGGTGAAAACCTAGTGGCCATGCTGGAAAGTCGGCTGGACAATGTGGTGTACCGGATGCGCTTTGCCTCAAGTCGCGCCCAGGCCCGTCAGATTGTGAACCACGGGCATGTGCTGGTGAATGGCAAGCGGGTGAATATCCCCAGTTATGGGGTGAAGCCCCGGGATGTGGTGGAGATACAGGAAAAGAGCAAAAAAATGCTCCCCATCCTGGATGCCCTTTCGGAAGTTTCAAAATCGGGAGTTGTTCCGTGGATTGAGATTGATATCGATGCCCAGAAAGGAACCTATCTGGCCCATCCCAAGGCGGGAGAGGTTGCCGACCTGGCGGATATTAAAGAACAGCTCGTCGTTGAGCTTTATTCTAAATAAGGAATTTAAATGCCACGAAAAAATCTGCTTAAAGGGTTCAAGCGGCCCAAGGGGCTTTCGTTTGAACATATTGACCTTGCCGCGAATTATGGGAAATTTAGCGCATACCCTTTTGAGCCCGGCTTCGGTACCACTGTGGGGAATACCCTACGGCGGGTGTTGCTGTCTTCGATTCAGGGCTACGCGATTACCTCCGTGCGGATAACTTCCTATGATGCGGCGGGGACTGCCCATGTGGTTTCCAGCGAGTTTGACATCATTCCGGGCATCGTGGAAGATACCCTGGAGGTACTGAACAGCCTGAAGCAAATCCGGTTGAAGCTGCCCGAAAACATTGAGCAAGACGTGATTCTCTATGAGTTTACCGGTCCCGGAAAAGTGACCAGCGATAGTTTTGCCCGTCCGGATCAGGTGGAAGTGTTTACCAGGGGACTGCCGGTGTTTTCCATGTCCGAAGGCGCCCATGTGGAGTTTGAGGTTCAAATTGACCTTGGCCGGGGCTATGTGCCGGCAGAGGTCAATGAGCAGTACATCGAGGTGGTGGGAACCATCCCCATGGACGCGATTTTTACCCCCATCCCCCAGGTGAAGTATGCCATAGAGCCGTGCCGGGTGGGTCAGCGGAGTGATTACGACAAGCTGGTGATTGAGATTTGGACCGACGGCACGATTTCTCCTGAGGATGCCCTGGCGGAAGCGGGGAAGATTGTGAAAGACCATTTCTCGATTTTTGTCAACTTTAATGAGAGCGATTTTTTGCTCAGCGAAGAATTTGACGAAATTGATGAGCACGTCCGCCAGATTCTCAATACCTCGGTGGATGAGCTGGAGCTTTCGGTGCGTTCGTCAAACTGCCTGAAAAACGCTAATATTCGTACCATTGGCGAGTTGACCCGGAAGACCGAGGACGACATCACCAAGACCCGCAACTTTGGCAAGAAGAGCCTGGACGAAATCAAACAGAAACTGACGGACTGGGGTCTGGGTTTCGGCATGACCGATTACACTCACCTCAAGAAAGGCGAATCCGGTATTATAATACAAAAGGAAGAAGGAAATGAATCATAGAAGTGGCTTTAACCCCCTTTCCAGAACCGCCGCACATCAGCGGGCGCTTGCACGCAGCATGGTGACATCCCTGTTCAGATATGAACGGATTAATACCACCAAGCCAAAGGCGCTGGAGATTCGGAAAGCGGCGGAAAAACTGATTACCCGAGGCAAGGTGGACACGGTGCACAACCGGCGGCAGGCGGCCCGGTTTATCGCTGACCCGATCATTCTGGCAAAGCTCTTTACCAATATTGGGCCCCGGATGAAAGACCGGCCCGGCGGATATACCCGGATTTTGAAGACCGGCTTCCGCCAGGGAGACGCCGCGGATACGGTGATTTTGGAACTGGTGGATTTCAAACTGGAAGATAAGACAGCTTCCGGCAAGAAGGACGACAAGGCCAAGAAGCCGGCTGAAAAACAGAGCGCCGACAAGAAGGCCGCTCCCCGGAAGACCGGGGCGGCTGAAAAGACCAAGGCCAAAGCGGACAAACCGGCAAAGGCAAAAGCGCCGGGAAGTGAGGAAAAGAATGTCTAAATCACATCGAGGAAAAGGAATACGGGAACTTCCCGCCCACGGCAGGGGGGCATGCCCCCGGTGCAAGAAAGCAGGCGTGAAATTGCTCTACGAGCAGGAAATTGAAGGGCAAAAGCGGAATATCTGTAAAATTTGCAAGGCAGCCATCGCCAATGGGGCGGCGGTTTAGGCTTTGGATATTTTGATATAAGTGGAGGATGCATTATGAAAAACATGCGAAAATTCGGCGTTGTATTACTGCTTGCGGTAGTATGCGTTGCGGTGTTTGCCGGTTGTGCGAAAAAAACCGACGAAGTGATTAAAATTGGCGGCGTATTCCCTCTTTCCGGGGGAGTGGCTGTGTACGGCGTGGACTGCCGGAATGGGGTTGAGCTTGCCATTAAGGAAATCAACGCCGCCGGCGGGGTTAACGGCAAACAGCTTCAGCTTATTGCCGAGGACGATGAAGGCAGCCCCGATAAAACGGTGAACGCCTACACCAAGCTGACCACCCGGGACGGGGTAAAAATCATTATCGGTTCCCTGACCTCTGGCGCCACCTTGGCGATTACCGAGCGCGCCCAGAGCCAGCAGGTTCTGCTGGTCGCTCCGGCTGCCACCAACGCGGCCATTACCGATGCGGGAAATTTTGTGTTCCGCGCCTGTTTCATCGACCCCTTCCAGGGAACGGTGGGAGGCAAATTTGCGGCGGAGACCTTGGGCACCAAGCGCGCCGCGGTTCTGTACGACATCGGCAACGACTATTCCGTGGGTCTGTATGAAAACTTCAAGACCGCCTTTGAAAGCACAGGCGGACAGGTAGCTGCCATCGAATCCTACACCACCGGTGAAAAGGATTTTAATGCCCAGATTACCAAAATCAAGGCCACCAATCCCGACGTGGTGTATCTTCCCGATTACTACAGCACCGTAGCGCTGATTGCCAAGCAGCTTCGCGCCCAGGG
>JAITOJ010000136.1 GCA_031290005.1 Treponema sp.
TTCGCCGTGAGGGTTTGCCCTACCTGCGCCGCGCCGCTAATGCTCACCGTCCCGGTTAAGGTGGGAAGTTCCGCCGTTGCCCCCTGGGTAATAACCACCGCCGCAGTGCCCTTGATGAGCGTGCTGCCAGACGCGATGGACACGGTGTAGGTCTTGGCCGTTGCCGCCGTGTTTGCGGCAAAGCCTACGCTTACCGTCGCGGCGTCTTCGGCTACGTCTACACCGGTAACCGTGGCGCCGTTGTTTACCGCAAAGTCGGCGGTAGTAAGCGTAAGGCCCGACGCGCTGGTAAAGCTAACCGTGGCTGTGGTGTCGGCGGCATCCGCGTTGACAGGCGAGCCGGCGCCGAGCGTTACGCGGGTATCTGGATCGGTGTTGCCGGCAACGGTAACGGCCGCCGAGCCGCTCTTCGCGGTGTCCACGGTGGAGGTTGCCGTAACGGTCAGGGCTGCGGCGGTTTCATCGGCGGCTACGGCCAGGATGCCGCCCGCGCTGATGGCGGTGCCAGAGCTGCCGCCGCTTACAAACCAGGTAACGGTCTGGGCAGGGTTGTTGGTCCCGGCCACAACGGCGCCAAAGGTTGCGGTTCCGCCCTTTGCCACGTCCGCGGCGGCTGGGCTTATCGTAACGCCGGTAACCGTGGAGTTGGCGATCGGCATTGATAGATTAGGGTCGGTGCAGCCCATCAGTATGAGCACAATGAGTGCCGGCAGTAACGCCAGTAATCCCAAAAATGGTCTAGTATTTTTCATTTGAACACTCCCTTTGCGGTCTATTCCCGCCACCGTAATAGGGGCCTTTGCCCCCTGAAAGTTCCCGCCCCGAAGGGCAGGCTTTAAGGCGCAATTCCCTGAATTATGGCCTGGAAACCGCAAAATTCTACAGGAACTGACAGATTGAGTCAGTATACTGACTGTTATTGTAATAAGTCAAGCGATAAAAAGTAAGTAATCTGATTAGAAAGGTAAGATTGCTAAGGCGTATGACCGACATTAGGGAAGTATTAACCGCTAATCTCAAAG
This sequence comes from Treponema sp., assembly GCA_031290005.1. Taxonomy (GTDB): domain Bacteria; phylum Spirochaetota; class Spirochaetia; order Treponematales; family Treponemataceae; genus JAISTZ01. The sequence goes on from JAITOJ010000136.1 coordinate 1,023, forward strand.
AAAATCGCCGGAAGCAGGGCTTGACCCAGGAACAGTTAGCGGAAAAAGCGGATGTGTCCGCCCATTATATTGCCATTATTGAGACCTGCAAGGCGTTCCCCAAACCTGAAATGCTGGAACGCCTCGCCAAAGCCCTCGACATCGAAACGCACCAACTCTTTGCACTGCCCCCCGGCACCGACGAAGTCTTTGAACGTTTGGAGAAGAACGTGGTCGCCACTATAGAGCGGGTAGTCGCCAAAAGCATAAAAGATGCCTTTGCCGAAGAATCTAAAGCCAAAGGCAAGACATAACCCACCCCAAACCCGTGTCAAAATGACCCGCACAAAGTTCCCGCCTTCAGGGGCGGATTTCCCTCATTTCCTTCAGTTTTCCCGAAAAACAATCATAAAGTCTATGCTACAGATAATTAAACTATTATAGGCATAGTTTGTCAAGCAGGGGGAAGGTATTATTATTACATCACAGGTAATCGCATGGCTGGCCTTCGGGATATTTTTGCGCACAATTTGAAGGATAAACGCCGGAAATCCGGTCTTACACAGGCCGCTCTGGCTGAAAAAGTAGAGGTGTCTACTCATCACATCGGAATGTTGGAGATTGCCCGCAATTTTCCCACTCTGGAACTGGTGGAGCGTATTGCCGACACGCTGGACATCGAAATCTATGAACTTTTTGTAGACCCCCTTTCCCCCCATGAAGAACTTGAACGGCTCTATCAGACCGTAGCGAAGGACATTGATCGCCTTGTCAGCGAAGCCATTCAAAAAGCCCTTTCCGGCAACTGCACCGATCAGAACCGCTTCCCGCCAGGGACCGTAGACGCCCCACAATAGACAGGGAGCAGCTGGAATTTAGAAAACTGTATAAAAATTTAGGAAATGATGGGAATGGCATAGTATATGAAGAATGAAAATATCCGAATATTTGGAGCCGGCTATTGGAGAGAAGGGAGATACAAATATCACCAAAAGAAAAGTAATTTATACTAAAGCCCCCAAAAGCATTTCCTCAGGAATAGCTGAAGGTGAGGTTGTTTCTGATTTTTTACCCCCTCCAGAAGAATTGATACGGAAGGAGCCTAAGGTAAAAATAACCATTGTTTTAAATAGTGGGAGTGTAGACTTTTTTAAAAAGTTTGCAAAAAAGAACAATGTGAAATATCAGGCGATGATAAACGAAGTATTGGACAAATATGTACAAAAATATAAAGAAAAAATAACGGTGTAAATACCCCACTGGGGCGTTACGGGGGCGGAGAGCCCTCGGCCGCTATTGCCCCCGTTGAGGGGGTAGCGGAATGGGCCGGAACGCCGCGGCCGCAGGCTGCGGCGTGAGGACCATGGAGCGTAGGGGGAGACTCGCGCCCCTGGGCGCGTCCCCCCTTGTACTCTTTACAACCAGAGGTACACCCGGTGGAGCTGGCCGCAGACGAGCCAGGTGCCCAGGGCAAGGAGCGCCAGGCCGAAGGGGAGGGTTACCCAGGTGTCGGAGTGGAGAAAGACGGTGCGGCCGAGAAAGGCCAGGAACGAGCCCACCCCGGCGGGGATGTATTCGCGGGCGCCCCGGGTTTGGGCGGAGACGAAGAAGCTCAACGAGGCGATGACGGCGACGCCGATTTCGGTAACGGCAAACATGATGCCGTAGCCGCTTTCCAGGCAGAGGCTGGTGTCCCAGGCGAGGGAGTTCAGGGGCATACTGAGGGAAAAGGCCAGGCCCGCCAGTATGATGACGAGGATGACGTTCCCCTGCCGCTGCATTTCGAGCCCCGCGGCGCAGATTCCGGCGGCAAAGAGCGAAAAGATACCGGCGTAACGGCCGAAGAGCAGGATGCGCTGGGCCATCACATTGAAGGTTCCCGGCAGGTCCCAGGCCTGGGCCAGGGGCAGCATGATCCGGCCCGCTTCCAGGGTCAGGGAAAAGACAAAAAAGCTGATAAAGAGGATCTCCGGGGACGGGGTTTTTTCGAAGTAGTAGAGGATAAGGATAAGGCTGATTATCGCGAAGAGGAGGCTCCCCAGCATCGATACCAGGGACGCCCAGGGTACGGGCTCAAAAACGTGGGCCGCCAGCGCCTGAAAGAGGCCGGGGGGCCGGGAATCCGCCTGGGCGACCAGCGGGGGATACCAGGAAAATACTTTGAACGCCGTAACTGCCACCAGAACCAGGAGGATGAGGTTGATAAGGATCTCCGCCCGGAAAAAATGGTTGCGGTTCGAAAGGGTCATATCTTAGCATATGCTATTTTTACCCATCTTCTCAAGACGGAAAATTATCATTCCGATACTTAAAGAACGTTCAGGCGTTTTTTAAGAAAAAACCGTATCCGAGGAGCAGTCCGTATGATAAACAGAAAAACCACCGTCATTTCCCTTATGCTGCTGATGCGTGCGCTGGGAACCCTCCCGGCGGGGGACACCGCGACATTTGTAGATCTGGGATTTTCCCCCGACGGCTCGGTGTATATGTTCGGCCAGTACGGAATCCAGGAAGTGTTCCTCAAGCCCTGGGCTGAAATCTTCGCCGTCGACGTGGGCCGGAACAACTTTACCGAAGGCGGCCGGGTTTCGTATACCCACGATTCGGCCGCAGTGAACGGACAGGACGGCTCCGGCGCTTTTTTCCGGCTCCTTACCCGTAACGCGGCCCTGGTGGAGCGGCACCACATCAACTTCCTTGCCCGGGGCCGCCTCCTCTTTGTCGGCGTGCTGGACGGGATAGAGCGGGAAACCATCGAATTCCGGGACTTCCAAAAAAACGTCTCCTACCACGCGACCCTGATTACCCGCATTGAAGGTTCCGGAGCGAATCTGCGGTCATCCTTCACCATCGAACTGGAGCAGACCGGCGCCAACGACACGCGGCGGACCTTCCAGGTGGGCACCCCCTCGGTCAAACGCGGCCGCATCGGTTCCTACCAGATCCGCCGGGTGGCCATCGCCCCCGGGGACAACGCGCTCATCTTTGTTATCGAAACCCGCGCGCAGGCCGCGCACGGCCAGGACATCCGCTACATGGTGGAAGCAATTCGGTTCTAGAATATCAGGAGGGGGCCGAGCCCAGGGCCAGCGCATATAAATTAAGCGGAAGAAGCCTCCGAAGCAAAGACAGAATGAAAAAGCCGCTGCTCAAGATAGTCATCAGACCAGGCGAACTGTTTAATCCGGCCCCTTACGCTG
>JAITOJ010000022.1 GCA_031290005.1 Treponema sp.
ATAAGAGCGGTTGCCGACGCAGATGCCATAATTGGCCTCCTTGGATAAAAAGATATAAAAAAACCGGCCTTTCCCTGCGGAAAGAACCGGTGTTTTCATGAGTATATATGTGGTGTTTACGCTAGAGTGCCCGCGCCGCCCGGGGGGGGGGGGGGGGGGGTATTTATTTTCAACACACAGCATTCAATAACATAGGGGCGAGTATAGCAGCCAGTGAAAAAAGTGTCAAGGGGGCATAAGCGCCCCCCTGCTTTATTATCTATGTAATCTATTCCTCTCTATTCCGCCGCTTTCTCGCCACAGCGGCAAGGGCCCCGGCGACAATCACCAGAACCGGCACTGCCGCCACGTTGATAATCCGGGCCGCGTTAAAGGCTTTTGACTTCTTTTCCGGGTCAGTTATCCGGTCAAGGCGGCCTGTCCCGGAAGCCCGGCTGCGGATGCTGATAATGTCTTCATCGTTACCCAGCCAGTCCGCGCACTGCACCAGAAACTCGAGATTCCGGCCGCCGCCCCGCACCGCCTGCACCAGGTCGGAAGCAAAGGCGGAGTTGCCCACCACGATAATCCGCGCCGGGGAACCCTGGGCAGGCATATCCGGCAGTTCCGCTTCCGATCCTTCCCGCACGGGCTTTGCCTTGCCCCGGAAAGCGCTGGGGAATGTGCCGGACAGGGCGGCCCCCAGGACTTTCTGCCCCAGAGTCGTGTCCCGCTGGGCGGTGAACTGATAAGCCATAGTCGGGTCAACGGCAAAATTCCCGGTCTCAAGCCAGGCGTCGGCGGTGCTGGAAAACAGGGGAACCGCCTCAATCCCGGCGTCCGGCGGATTCAGTGCGACCTCCGAAGGCCAGAACAGATCAAGGCCCGCGAAATTCGCCGTCAGAGGATGGCCGGGACTGCCGTTCACGTCCAGCAGCACCGTCCAGAAGGGATAGCGCTCAAGCCGGGTCATAAACATATTGGGGCCCGCCTGCTGCTGAATCTGGACAGTATTACAGCTTTGGTCGAGCACCAGATTGGCCTGCACTTGGGCGCCATACCCGGCTGCCATCTCCAGCAGGCCGAGGTCTTCCACAGGCCAGGCGGACACCCCCTGGGACATATCCACCACCACCGAATCCAGGGCGAACAGCGCCTTGCCGCCGGTCTGAATGAATCGGTCAATCCGGTAAAGCCCCCAGTCGTCGATAGTTTCCGCGCCGCCCAGGACAAACAGGGCCGACAAGCCCTCGGGTATCTCGTCCCCCGGCGCAATCTCCCGGACGCGCAGCCCCGCGGAGGCGAGTGTCCCGTTCAGGGCAGTGTAATCAGCGCTCCAGGACTTGGCCGGACCGCCCACAATCACCCCGATTTCACGGGGGGCGTCCCGAACCAGGGCGCGAATCCGGCTGGTCAGGTCGTATTCCAGAGTGTCCAGGGCGAACACAAAAGGAATCGCCTCGCTCTTGTCCAGGTATTCAATCAGGATTCCCGAATACACCTGGACCACCGCTTCCTGGTCTTTGTCCACGGTCCGCATCTGGCGCATCTGAATGCCCAGAGAGTCAACATTCACATTGTCCTTCACCGGGTCGCGCACGGCGACTTTGATTTTTCCCCGTGAATAAGCGGCGTATTCCCGGAGCAGGTCTTCGATTTCCCCGGGCATGGGGTAAATCCGGGACAGTTTTTCCGAAACAAAATAGGTGAGCCGCACCTGGTCGGGGATTTCCTGGCCCAGAGTGCGGGAGGCCGGAGCAATGGTGTAGCGCTTGCCCGCGGTCAAATCGGCCCGGAACCAGAAGCGCCCCGTAACGGCCAGGGCCAGACCAATGGCCAGCAGGAACAAAACAGTAATAACGACAGCTTGATTGCGTTTCATGACTCACCTCCATTTCCTGAACAGGATGACCCTGGTGTTTAAAAAGAGAAACAGGCCGGTGGTGAGCAGGAAAAACGCCACATCCCGGCTGTCCAGGAGGCCCTGGGCAAAACTTTCAAAGTGATAGGCCAGGGACACAAAATTGATTACCGCGGTCAGCCAGCCGGGCAGACTGCCCGCAAAGGCAAGCTGGTTTGCCAGCATCACCACCAGGAGGACTGCCGCGCTTCCCAGAAAAGCCGCCACCTGATTTTTGGACAGGGCCGACAGAAACAGCCCCAGGGCGGTGGCCGATGCCCCCAGGAGCAGCGCCCCCAGGTATTCGGTCACGATAACCCCGGTGTCAAAACTGCCCAGGGGCAGGAGCGACAGCGGCACGGGCAGCGTCAGGGCCAGGATGATTGCCAGCACCCCGAAGGAGGACAGGAATTTTCCCAAAGCCAGGTCGAGGTCGGAAAAGGGCATGGTCAACAGAAGCTCCACGGTGCCGGTTTTGCGCTCCTCCGCCCAGCTTTTCATGGTGATGCCGGGAATAACGGCGATAAACGCCAGGGGGAAGGCGGCAAAATAGGCGCGGAGGCTCGCGGTGTCCTGCACCAGAAATTGCTGAAAATAAAAGAGCCAGATTGAGGTGAATAACAGAAAGAAAATGGCGATGCCGTAGGCCGCGGGGCTGATGCTGTAGGAATACAGCTCCTTCCGCGCCAGGGCACGGGCTTTTTGCAAAACCGGTTTCATTGGGCGTCCTCCTTGCTGTGGGTGAGTTTCACGAAAATTTCTTCCAGACTGAGCCGTTTTTTGTCCATTTTGAGGATTTTGAATTTGCTTTTTACCGCCCAGTCAAAAATCAGTTCCGCGCTTGAGGGGGCGTCCGCATTGGCCTCGTTTTGCCCCTGGATACAGAAGCTGAGGTCAAAACTGCCCTCCGGGGACAGAGTCAGCGCCTCCTTTTCGATGCCCCCCAGTTTTGAGGCCAGCTTTTCCAGGGCTTTTTGTACCGCCCCCTCGCCGGCGGCTTTCAGGGTTACGGCCCAGGTTTCGCCGCCCTTGATGGCCAGGGCGATTTCCGAAGCGGTTCCCGCCGCGGCGATGCGCCCCTCGTTCAGGATGAGCACCCGGTTGCATACCGCTTCCACTTCCTGCAAAATATGAGTGGAAAGGATAACGGTTTTGCTTTTGCCCAAGGCCTGTATCAGCCCCCGGATTTCGATAATCTGGTTGGGGTCAAGCCCGGTGGTGGGCTCGTCCAGTATCAGAATGGGCGGGTCGTGGATAATCGCCTGGGCAAGGCCGGTGCGCTGTTTGTAGCCCTTGGAAAGCTGCTCGATTTTGCGCTTCCTCAGGGGCCCCAGGCCGCAGGCGTCCAGGGCGTAATTCAGGCGCTTTTTCCGCTCCCCCCGGGGGATAAGCCGGCTTTGGGCCACAAAGTCCAGGTATTCCTCCACGGTCAGGTCATAGTACAAGGGCACCGCCTCGGGCAGATAGCCGATGAGGCTTTTCACCTTTTCCGGCTCATCCTCCACGGAAATGCCATTCACCTGAGCCGTCCCGAAAGTGGGAAAATGATAGCCCGTCAGAATCTTCATAATCGTTGTTTTCCCGGCGCCGTTTGGCCCCAGGAAACCCAGAACTTCCTCCTGTCCCAGGGAGAAGCTCACGCCTTTTACCGCGTCCACGGTTCCGTACCGTTTTACCAAATCATGTACTTCTATCATGGGGTTATTATAGCAAAAACCGGAAAGTTTGTGAAGGTTAAAAAAAAGCACAAAAAACTTCTATAGTCCGCTTGCAAAAAAAACCATTATTCTGTATGGTAAAGTATCTTTGTTTAAGGAGTAAAAATGAAACCGCACAAAACACTGTTTGTTTCAGCGTTGATTCTCGCTTTCTGCGGGACGAGTCTGTTTATGGGATGTAAAAAAACCGAGACAGTCCGCATGGCCACCGGGGGGAACACCGGCACCTACTATGCCTTTGGGTCGGCGGTGGGTCAGATTTTGACCGGCAAGACCAATGTCCCCATCACCATCCAGTCCACCGGAGCGTCCA
>JAITOJ010000095.1 GCA_031290005.1 Treponema sp.
TACGCGGATATGACCAACCAAATCGGCACGTCCAGGGAAACCAGCGCCAAGCAAAATAACGCCGTCAACACAAAGCAGACCCAGGAAGAAAAAAGCCCCGCCATTGACCGGGTGACCGTATCGGTGAATATCGACGGAGCCTGGAAGCGAAAGTATGACGAAAAGGGCAATCTGCTGTTCACCCCATCTGGGAGCATCGACCGGGAATATGTGCCGGTGGACGCCCAGTCTTTGACCCAGGCGGCAAGCCTGGTGCAGGGCGCGGTGGGCTACAACCGCACCCGGGGCGACCAAGTGTCCGTGACCAACATCGCCTTTGACCGTTCCGCCCAGTTCGACACGGAAGACGCGGCCTTTCGCAGGACCCGGCAGACCCGGTTCGCCTTCCTGATGGTCTTTGCGGCCATCGCGGCGGCGATTGTGCTTATCGTGGTTATCCGGCTGCTTGCCGGACTGGCCAAGCGCAGACGGGAGCGCAGGGAAGAAGAAGCGATCCGGCAGCCTGACCCGAGCATTTGGAACAATATGGAGATTGATATGTCCATGAGTGAGGAAGACCGGCACAGGGTGGAAATGCAGGAGCAGATTTCCGCTATGGCCAAGGATCATCCTGAAGATGTGGCGCAGCTTCTCCGTACCTGGATGACGGAGGATTAGTATGGCTGAAGAGAAAACTCAGGAAGTAAAAAAGAAAGGGCAGAAAATAGACGCCGGCAAGAATTTGACGGGCCGTCAAAAAGCGGCGGTATGTCTGGTCGCTTTGGGTGCGGATATTTCTTCTTCGGTGTTCAAGCAGCTTAGGGAAGACGAAATTGAAACTCTGACCTTTGAGATTGCCCGGCTGGAAACGATAGATTCGGATGTCAAAGATTCGGTTTTGGATGAATTCCAGAATCTCATGGTGGCCCAGAATTTCATAACCCAGGGGGGTATTGATTATGCCCGGGAGCTGCTGGAAAAATCGATTGGAACCCAAAACGCCATCGAGGTGATTAACCGGCTTACCAGCTCCTTGCAGGTGCGGCCCTTTGATTTTATCCGGCGTACCGACCCGTCGCATCTCTTGAACTTTATTCAGCAGGAATATCCCCAGACCATTGCCCTGATTCTGGCATATCTGGAACCGAATAAGGCTTCGGTGATTTTGCAGAGTCTGCCCGCGGAAATTCAGAGCGAGGTGGCCCGCCGTATTGCCACCATGGACCGGACGTCTCCTGACGTGCTGCGTGAGGTTGAACGGGTGCTGGAAAAGAAACTTTCCACCCTGTCCAATGAGGACTACACCGCCGCGGGAGGTGTGGGTAATATTGTGGAAATCCTCAATCTGGTGGATCGTTCCTCGGAAAAGTCGATTATCGAATCTCTGGAAGAGGAAGACCCCGACCTGGCGGAGGAAATCAAGAAGCGCATGTTTGTGTTCGAAGATATCGTCATGCTGGACGACCGGGCGGTGCAGAAGGTCATGCGGGAAGTGGACCAGCAGGATCTTTCCAAGGCCCTCAAGTCTGTGGATACAGAGGTGCAGGAAAAGATTTTCAAGAATATGTCCAAGCGGGCGGCCCAGATGCTCAAGGAAGATATGGAGTTCATGGGCCCCATCCGTCTGAGGGATGTGGAAGATGCCCAGCAAAAAATCGTCGCCATTATCCGGCGGCTTGAGGACGCGGGGGAAATCGTGGTTGCCCGGGGCGGCGAGGATGAGCTGGTTATGTAAACCGGTTGTGAGGATGGTATGGCAAAATCTATTTTTCATGATAGTGAGATACAAAAAAGCTTTTCTCTCTTTCCCCTGCCTCTGATGAAGCGCTATGCGCCGCCGCCAGATGCACCGGAAGAAGCCTCGCCGGTTGAGGAAATCCCGGAATATACAGGCCCCACCGCCGATGACCTCAGACGGGAAGCGGAATTGTTCAGGTCAAGCTGGGATGCGGAAAAAGCGGAAATGATTGCCGCGGCTCAGGATGAGGCGGACTTAATCCTCAACAAAGCCAGGGAAGAGTCCGCCTTGGAATCAGAATCCCTGAAAGCCGGGGCGGAAAAAGTTCTCTCGGAAGCCCAGGCTCAAGCGGAGTCACTGGTATCTGCTGCCAAAACCAAAGCAGACGGCCTGATTCATGACGCCGAATCAAAGCAGAAGGAATTGGAAAACATTGCCAAAAACGAAGGTCTGGAGGCGGGACGGCAAGCCGGTTATGAAGAAGGCAGGCATGAAGCGGACCGGCTGGTAGAGCGGCTTCACGTCATACTGGAAAAGGTGTATGGCGAGCGGGAGGCCATTCTGTCGGGGGCGGAACAGCAGGTGGTTGATTTGGTGCTCCTCATGGCCCGCAAAGTGGTGAAGGCGATTTCAGAGAGCCAGGAAGAGGCGGTGAAGGAAAATGTGCTGGAGGCCCTCCGCAAGGTGAAAAGCCGGTGCGATGTGATTGTCCGGGTGAATATGGCGGACGCCAGGCTCACCACGGAACATGCCAGGGAATTTATCCAGGCGGTGGAGAATGTGCAGAATCTCACGGTGCTGGAGGATACTTCCATAGACCGGGGGGCTGCGTGGTGGAGACCGACTACGGCGCCATCGACGCCCGGATTGCAAGCCAGCTTGCGGAACTGGAAAAGAAAATCCGCGAGGTCTCTCCGGTAAAAATAATCCCCAAGCGGTAAGTCATGGAAACTCTTTTTTCAAAATATATTGACGCGGTGGAGCGAACCCAGACCATTCACTACCTGGGTCATGTTATCGCGGTGACCGGTCAGTTAATCGAAAGCCGGGGCCCCCGGTCAGTGATAGGCGAAATGTGCGAAATCCGCGCGCCCTACAAGGGGCATCCGGTGCTCGCGGAAGTGGTGGGCCTTGCGGGAACCACGGTAAAGCTCATGGCCTACGGCGACACCGGCGGGGTGGAGATCGGCTGCGAGGTGTCCGCCTCCGGGTCGGTGCTTCAGGTGGGAGTGGGGCCGGGTCTTTTGGGCCGGGTCATGGACGCCACGGGCAGGCCTCTGGACAATAGGGGTGACATCGTTCCGGAGGCGTTTTATCCCGCCATTGCCTCTCCGCCCAATCCCCTGGAACGCAAAAGCGTGGAGGAGCGTATCGTCACCGGCATACGGGCCATTGACGGGCTTTTGGCGGTGGCCAAGGGTCAGCGGCTGGGCATTTTTGCCGGTTCCGGGGTGGGCAAGTCCACGGTCTTGAGCATGATTGCCCGGAACACCGGCGCGGACGTGAATGTCATTGCCCTGGAGGGGGAGCGGGGCAGGGAAGTGCTGGACTTTATCAAGCGCGACCTGGGGGAAGACGGGCTCAAGCGTTCGGTGGTGGTGGCAGCCACTTCCGACCAGCCGTCCATTGCCCGGCTCCGGGCGGCTTTTGTGGCTACGGCGGTGGCGGAGTATTTTCGCGACCAGGGCAAGGACGTGATGCTCATGTTCGATTCCATCACCCGGTTTGCCCACGCCCAGCGGGAAATCGGGCTTGCCGCCGGGGAACCGCCCGCCCAGCGCGGCTATCCCCCCAGCGTGTTCGAGATGCTGCCCAAGCTGCTGGAACGGGCCGGTACGGGCACGACAGGTTCCATCACGGGGTTTTATACGGTGCTGGTGGACGGGGACGATATGGACGAGCCTATCGCGGACAAGGTGCGGGGGACGATTGACGGCCACATCGTATTGAGCAGAAAGCTGGCCCAGGCATACCACTATCCGGCTATCGACGTGCTTGCCAGTATCAGCCGCCTGGCTAACCGGGTGAGTTCGCGGGAGGAGCGGGAGGCTGCCGCAAGCATCCGCAAACTTATGGCCTCCTACGCGGAAAACGAGGATATGATTACCGCCGGGGCGTACCAGAAGGGGAGTAGTCCTTCGGTTGACCGGGCGATTGACATGCACGAGAACATTGAGTCTTTCCTGATTCAGGATGAGTACGAGCAGTCGCCGCTGGATTCCACTGCCGCTAAACTGCGGGCCCTGGCGGAACGGGCAAGAATGTAGAAGGATAGAGAATGAAGAGGTTTGCGTTTTCTTTGGAAAAGATTCTGTCTCTCCGGGAGTTTGCGGAAAAGGATGCGCGGCTTGCTTTGGGGCGGGCGGTGGCCGAGGGGGCTCGGATCAGGAACGAGATTGCGGATACGGCCCACCGGCGTTATTTGGCGGCCCAGTCGTTGAGCGGGGTTATCAAGGTGAATGACCTGTCCGCTATTCAGAATTATCTGTTCCGGCTGGATGTGCGGCGGGATACGTTGCTCTTGGAGCTGGCCCAGGCTGAGCGGGTTATCGCGGAGAAGCGCACGGCTTTTGCGGAGGCCATGAAGAACCGCAGGGCTTTGACCAATCTGCGGGAGAAAAAGTTTGCCGCCTGGCGGAAGGAACGGGAACGGGAAGAATCGCTGGTTCTGGACGAAATCGGGAACAGGGGTATCGCATCATAAAAAGCAGAAAGAATGGTATAATGGCACTTGACAAAAAAAAGCAATTCAAGTAATGTACGGCAACATTAGTATTGAATGTTACCACAATATCCGGTTCGGTACCCAGCACGTAGTTTCGGCGCGGCGAGTATCCCGGTGGTTAAGTCCTCATAAAGAGAAGTATGTTTAAGCAACATTTCTCCATGCGGCCCGTAATGCCTCAAATAAAAAAGACACCGAAAAGGGGAGGATGTATATTAATATTTCTTGACATTTTACCAATTATAGGTTAATCTTATTAGTGAGTAACATGGGTTGCCGGATTGTTTTCCGCTGATGGATACCATTCCTGATTTATGGAAGACATTGATTTTAGTGGTTTTGTACTGCTAACGCATGTTGGCAGCATTAGTCGACATTATAGGGATATGTGTATGGAAGATTTAATGAAATATATCGATCCGAAACTGCTGATTATCGCGGTTCTGGTCTATGTTCTAACCGAGATAATAAAACGGACTCCTGTCTGGGAAAAACTGCGGAAGTGGGCGGCGCTCTATATTCTTGTGCTTGCGATGCTCTTTACCGTGCCCTATTGTGTCATCATTCTCAAAGAGCAAATTTCGGTGGAAACGATATTTTTATCTTTAATCCAGTCGGTTTTTATTGCGGGGCTCAATGTACTCGTCTATGAAGGCATCGCTAAAAATGTAAAAGAGACGATTGATAGCAAAAAAGAGGGGCAGTAGGATCAGGCTGTCCAGCCTGTATCTGTCCCCCGGAGGAACGCTTGGTATGTTGCCTGGGACAGCGGCGCTATAGCTGGTGCCGCGTTCCAGATTACATAAACCCGCTCGCGTATGCTTGCGGAATCACAAGAAAAATCCCTGAAAAGGGAATGGAGGTTGTTATGGCAAAGTATAACAAGCCGGTTTTTGTCAACGAAAGTTTGGCTGACAAAAAGATCAAAACAACAAGTAAGTTTATCGCTTACAAAACCTGGGACGATCCGAGCCTGTGGTTTGCCGAGGTGGT
>JAITOJ010000097.1 GCA_031290005.1 Treponema sp.
CCACCGTCCTTGAGGCAATAAACAGGATGTCCGAGATCTCCTTGTTCGTTTTCCCCAGAAGCGCCGTGTCAACGACCTTCTTTTCCATGCCGGAAATACCATGCTTTTCGACAAACCCCCTGGAAATGCCCCCTTCGGGAGTGTAAAGCGGCACCATCTCGGCATCCGCGATAACGACGCCCCGCGCGTCATAGGCGGCGGCCAGCTTCACGTAGAGGTAAAACGTAAAAAGATTGAAGGCGAACAAAAAGATGCCGAAGAGGATTCCTTCGATATAGATGTTAGTCCCCTGCGCCAGCAAGGGCCGGGCAGTGTCCGCATACCGGGTAAGCAGCGTCATGGTGGCGAAAGGCGGAATGACGGTCATCACCCAAAAACGCAAGGGCAGACGGGCGTGGCGGCCCTTCATTATCCAGTAATAGAAGAAGGCCCAGCCCAGCACAAAGAGGTATTGCAGGTTGAACTGCACGTAATACGCCGTGGTATAACCCCGGAAGGTTTTCCCGAAGATGTACATGATGACAAAGTGGCGGATAGTGTCGATGGCCGCCTCAATGCCGGTGTAATACAGCCCCGTAAACAGCGCGTCCCGCAAACCGCCTGTGCCGATTCCGGCCATCAGGGCGAACAGCAGTATCAGGGCCGCCCACAAAATAACGTTCCCCGTATCGCTCAAAGGAATAAGCATAAAGGCGGTATAACCGATACCGAAGGCCGCGATTTGGACAATCCGCCTGAGCTTCGTGGGGGGCCGGTGGAGCCGATAGAACAGCACCCACCACGCGCCAATGCTGACCAGGGCGCGGGTAAGCTCAAACAAATAGGCAGGGTGCAGTTCCGTCATACCGCCCTCCTATAGTTACCGGAAAGCGGCGCCAAGCCGGTCAGCTCGGGGGGGGGGGGGGGGGGGGGCGAAAACTGGCTGTTCACATCGTTCTTCATGCGAGGGAGTATAGCAAGGCAAGGGAGGGGGTGTCAAGGGGGGGGCGAGGCTGGAATTGTGAATCGCGGGCCGCGACGCCTACTACTGGCCGAAGTAAGATGCCAGATACGTATGCTCCGCGATGAACGTATCCGGGTCATAGGCTCCGTAGTAGCCCGGATTGCCGCACATGTCCTGGTCAAACAGAACCGTGTGGCCATGATTGTTCCAGAGCCAGTTCACCCGGTCTTCAAGGCCCCCCAGGGTGACGCGCTCAATATACCGCGAGTGTTCGGCAAACAGCTTAAAGAGCAGCGCGAACTGATAACCCTGCGCGTCCGCCTGTTCCTGAGTCCACTGGCACCCGCCGACATTCTGGCTGCCCGGAGCGGTTTGCCTGCCGCCGGGGGATGTGGCCGTGCTCTTCATATCAAGCTCACTGATAGCCAGTTTTACGGCTCCTGATTGCACGTCAGAGAGTGTCTCGAACAGTTCCAGAGCCGCCCTGACCTGGCCCAGCAATTCCGGCGACACGCTGTAGTGGGCCTGCAACCCGATAGCTTCAATGAGCGCCCTGCCGTCATAGAGCGGGTCGGTTTTCCATGCCTCGTTCAGTTCTTTCACCATATTGTAGGTTACTCTTGCCTTGTTCGCGTTATTCAGATTGTAGTCGTTGAAATAGAGGATGGGGGTCTTGGTTTGGCCGTTCACCTTCTGCACATACTTCGATAAATCCCCGTTGTTGCTGCCGCCGTTCATCTTCAGGTACTCCGGCAAATGAGCGTATTCTTGCGCGAACCTGGCGGCCATTTGGTCATTGGGGACCGCAATGTGGGCGAATTTGAAGAGCAGATAGACATAATGTTCCCTGGCCACAGCCCAGTCGTTGCTGTCCATCATGGCGCGCAGCCAAGAGGTGTTCCGCAGAGCCGGTTTCCAGGCATTCCGGTCAGCGGCAATGGTATTATTGGCCCAGCCGTCGTTGATTTCTTCGTTGAGCACATCCCAGGAATGGACAGAGATGGTATTGGCGGAATAGTGCCGCATCTCGTGGGCCACGTGGTCAAACAGCACCCTCCGGGCATCATCTTTGCTTACCGCGATTTTGGGAGTTGGCCCCAGATGGTTCAGGTCAGCGCCGTTATTACTCATTTGGCCGTTTGTCATATAAGTACCATCAGAGCGCGATGCTGTATTCGCGGCAGGAACATCCGCCGGGGTTATCCGCGCAAGCCACGCGGCGGACTGCTGATACCACGCCAGACTGTGCCCGTGGATGTACAGGTTGTTCGCCACCGCTTTCCCAAATATGAAGTCAGGAAGCTGAAAGTCCCACTCATCGCGGTTGTTGGCAGTCCGGTAGTTTTCCACATCCCGAAAGACAGCGGGATATTTTTTGACCAGCCATGGGGGAGCAAAGGGATGAGCGCCTTCGGGTTTCAGGGAGTTTCCGGTTGTGGACTGATTGAACTGTTTCAGGAACAAATCCTCGGAAGAAGCGCTGGTATTCGGGCTTACCCAGTGAGTCCGGCCCGCCAATGCCGTTCCAACGTCTTTATAGAAGACCTGGGAAACGAAGGTTCCAATCATGAATGTATCTTTGTATTTCTCCGCCAGGGAGGGGGCATTTTTTCCAAGTTCGCCCTGTTCTGCCCTGAGAACAGACAGGGACAGTACGCAGAATATGCCAATCAAAAAAAGTCGTTTATTCAAATTCATCAAGCCCTCAGTCTATATCATCGTCGAAATCGTCTTCCTCTTCTTCGAAATCAGTTTCTTCGAAATCGTCATCGTCAAAGATTTCTTCGTCATCTTCGAAGTCGTCAAAATCATCATCGACGAACGAATCATCATCGTTGTCGGCGTCATAGCCGGCGGCATCGAAAGAATAGCCAAAGTTATAATTATCGAACATAAAACCATCAATCCCGTCAGTATCAAACATAAATTCCTCCATGGCAATGAATATCCAATACACTTATCGGCGCTGGGCGTATGCGGCTTGACACAAATTTACGCGCTTGCTATACTCACGGTTCATATCAAATAAGGGCGCTTAGCTCAGCTGGGAGAGCGTCTGGTTTACACCCAGAAGGTCGGCGGTTCGATCCCGTCAGCGCCCATATCCATTTTATTGTCGGCTTTGCAATCCAGCGGATTTACCGGTTCCGCCGTTCGTCTTCGCTTTTGCACTTGATACACAAAAGGGCGTGGGGAAGCGCACGGAGCCGTTCTTCGGGGATCGATTTGCCGCACTTCATGCACAATCCGTATTTGCCCTGACGAATCCGCGCCAGGGCGGAGTCGATAAGCTGCAAACGGTTCATGTCTTTTGCGCCGATGGTTTCCAGCATTTTGCGGTCAACGGTGCCTGAGGCTTCGTCAACGGTGTCGCCGATTTCACCGCTTGCGCCCGCCAACTGCCGGAACGCCGCATTATTGGCGGCCAAAGCATCAATCAATTCCTTCCGCTGTGCGGTAAGCGTGGCGGTCGTTTCTTCCAGAAAAGTTTTTTCCATCATAAGCCTCCTCCTCTGTTGACAACAGAGCGATTTTTTTATAGAGTATAGGACGTACATTGTGAAAAAGCAACACAATTATACAGATTTTTATTTTTTTGTAAACTGGTTTTGGAGGTTTTGTGGCAAAAGAAGAAGCAATTGAGGTGGAAGGTATCGTAAAAGAGGCGCTGCCCAATACGATGTTCCGGGTTGAATTGCAGAACAAGCATGTGATCATGGCCCATTTATCGGGAAAAATGCGGAAACACTATATCAAAATCGTTCCCGGGGACAATGTGAAAGTCGCCCTTTCCCCTTACGACTTGAATCGGGGCAGGATTATTTTCCGGGCAAAATGAAAGGCCCAGCCGGTCCCTCCGCGCCCCGGCGCACCGCCCTGAATCTCCTGAAGCCTCTGGATTTCCTGTTTATCTTTCTTTCTGTCGCGGTCTCGGCGGGTTCGGTGGTCTTTGCCGTGCAGGGGTCGTCTGGCAAACCCGTGCTGGCGGTGGAATCCCCGGAAGGGGAATGGCTCTATGCCCTGGACAAGGACGCAGACATCGACATTCCCGGCCTGCTGGGGGACTCCCGTCTGGAAATCCGCGATGGCCGGGTCCGCTTTCTGGACTCCCCCTGCGCCAACAAAGTCTGCGTGCAGCACACCCCCCTTTTTCGCGCCGGCGACTGGTCCGCGTGCCTGCCCAATCAGGTGATGATCCGCATTGAGGGGGGCGCTGATTCGGGGCTGGACATCACCGCTTATTAATCGCCTCTGTACTCTCTTTATTTAAGGAACGAACATGGCAAAAAGCAAAAATACCACCGTTTTTCAATGTACTTCCTGCGGCTACTCCCAGCCGCGCTGGCTGGGCCGCTGCCCGGAATGCGGGGAATGGAACACCTTTGTGGAACTTAGCCCCGCTTCCGCCAAAGGAGCGGTTTCAGGGCCGGCGGCAGTGCGGACGGCGCGGCCTGTCCCCCTGGCTTCGGTGGACCCCCTGGAGGGCAGCCGGATTTACACGGGGATCGAGGAGTTTGACCGGGTGCTGGGGGGCGGGGCAATGTGCCGCTCCGCAATCCTGGTGGGCGGGGAGCCGGGAATCGGCAAGTCCACGCTGCTCTTGCAGGCCGCGTCCGCCATCCGCCGGACAACTCCGGGGGCGCGGGTGCTCTATGTGTCCGGGGAGGAGTCCGCGGCGCAAATCCGCGCCCGGGCCGACCGGGTGGGTTCTTCCCCGGCAGGCATCGACATCCTGTGCACCTCCCAGCTTGCGGACATTACGGCCGCCCTGGACGCGGCGATGCCCCTGTTCATAGTCATCGACTCGATTCAGACGGTCTACAGTCCCGACGCGGGGGCGGTTCCGGGCACGGTGAATCAGCTCAAGTGCTGCGCCTACGAGCTGGTGTCCTGGGTGAAGGAGCGGGACGCGGTGCTCTGCATGACCGCCCACGTGACCAAGGACGGCCTGATTGCGGGGCCCAAGTCCCTGGAACATCTGGTGGACACGGTGCTGACTTTTGAGCGCAACGACGACCAGGTGCGGTTCCTGCGGGCACAGAAAAACCGCTTTGGCTCCGTGGACGAGCTGGGCATCTTTGCTATGGGCGAGTCCGGCCTGTCCCCGGTGGAAGACCCTTCGGCGCTGTTTATCACCCGGCGGAGCGGCCCCCTGCCCGCGGGGGTTGCCAGCGCTCCGGTGTTCGAGGGCAGCCGGGTGTTCCTGGTGGAAATTCAGGCTCTGACGGTGCCCGCAAAGGCGGCGCTCTCCCGGGTCTACTCGGACAAAATCGACTCGGCGCGGGTGAGCCGGGTGGCGGCGGTGCTGGAGAAGCGCACGGGTCTCCGGTTCAGCGACCAGGATTTGTATATCAACGTGGCCGGCGGCATCCGGCTCACCGAAAGCGCCATTGACTCGGCTCTGGCCTGCGCCCTCTATTCCGCCCGGACGGACATCCCCCTGCCGGATTCCTGCGCGTTCCTGGGCGAGCTGAGCCTGGCGGGTGAAATCCGCCCGGTGATGCGGCT
>JAITOJ010000142.1 GCA_031290005.1 Treponema sp.
GGCAAGCCCAAACAGCGTGATGGGCGAAATTGATATGACCTGCTGTACCTCCCCGGCCCCTGCTTTGAAGCACAGCGCCAGCAGCAGCGCCACACCGGTAATTATTCTTTTGCAAAATCCTTTCTTCATAATAACCTCCTAATCAACCCAAATTGCCGATTTTTACGGTAGTATCAGCGGATTCACTGATACGGGGAATGACTGAACAGACCCCTATCGCCTGTTGTATATCTTCCACCGTTACCATGTCGCCGGTTTGAAATATAGTATATGCCTTTTTCGTGAATTCGGCATACACCGTTCCCGCTTCATCGGTTATCAGATAACGCTGGTCGCCCCGCCGCAGTAAGGGATGTATCGGCATTCCGATATTGGGAAACGGGGTTTGTCCGCCGGATACCCGCAGGGTGAACGCTTTCCCGTTGATGGAAAAATCCGCCAGCCTGGCGGGCATGTCCGCTTTCATCACCATTGTGTCCCGTGGAATATCGAAGGGCGTAAAGCTGAACTGTCCGGGCATTTTGTCTACCGTCACCTTCGTAATATCCGGCGTGGAAATAATCAGTTTGGTCATCTGACAGTCAACGGCCACATCCTGGGTGTTCCCATTCACCGTAATCGTCCCCTCCCACGACCATGGAAATACGGGTGATAATAACCGTAACGGCGCGGAAGCCTTGCCAATAACGGCTATGGCATCCTTGGGCAATTTCTTGACCGAGCCTTTTTGTACGATTTTTCCTTCCCGTACCACGGGAAAATTTGCGGTTGACTCACCGTAATAGGTGGTTCGGCATGAACTCATCATAACCGTTGCGGCAATGAGTCCAAAAAAAAGAAATGTGCGTTTCATAAAATACCTCCTGAAAGAAAATATGCACTACGCGCCGTTGCGGCGCGTGAAGTACCGGAAAGATTGAGCCGGCTAAATGGGGCTCCGAGCCGGCTAAATGAGACTCCGAGCCGGCTAAATGGGGCTCCGAGCCGGCTAAATAAGGCTCCGAGCCGGCTAAATAAGGCTCCGAGCCGGCTAAATGGGGCTCCGAGTCGGCGTAGAGAAATGCCGGGGATAGTAAGAATGTGTCAGTGGTTACAGTAAGATTAGCCGCGCGCCCCGTCCGGGGGGGGGGGCTGGATTGTTAGATAAATAGAGTGGAGAGAAGAGAGGGTTGGGGGTTGCGGTTTTCCTGCCAGGGAGGGCAGCGTTGAAGGGTGCTACGGTAGACTGCCGTGTAAGTCTTGTGGTGTTTGTGGTCATGGGCTCCTCCTTCTCCAAAAGGGTTATGCGAAGGAGTATAGCAAACCAGGGGAAGGGTGTCAAGGGGCGGGGCGGGGAATTGCGAATTGCTGGAACGTCCGCCTGCCCACTTGCCCAAGACCCCCGGTTTCCGGTATAATACTCCCATGACTGGCACGGAGTTTGCGATTATTTTTTTTCAATCTCTGAATAAAATCGGACTCTGCATAGCATTGTGTTATGTATACAAGCATCGTCACCTGAAGCTCACGGACTTTCTGGATTTTGCCTGTATGTCGGCATGTCTGCTGGCAACCAGCATCATCTTTGACCTTGCCTTGATTCAAAACGTTCAGGAACATTTGGCATTCGTGTTTGCCTTTGGCACGGCGTTCTATTTCCTGGCTCACGGCTTTTATGCCTGTGTTGTCCTGGCATTGTTTGGGTACTATAACAACCCCGGATTCAAGTTTGCCCGCCTGTTTCTGGTTGTCCCTGGACTGCTGGTTGCCGCCGCCTGCGTACGGCCGGAATTCTTTTTTCATGCCGGAACAACGGAACATTCCAGCAGCGGGCCCGTCTTTTTTGCCGCTCCGGTCTTTTGGGCCGCTTTTGTCTATCTGGCAGCGGTCTATATCTTCCTGTTTGTTGCGGCCCTGCGTTCACCCAAAGAATACATCCTCCAGAACAAGGGAGCGCTCATGCTTTTTACTCTGCTCCCAGCCCTGTTCCAGAGCGCCTGTCTGGTCTTTGAGGCCTGTTTTCCCGCCCGGATTTTCAGCGTCGCCTCCTGCACCGGTTTTCTGACCCCGTTATTAATAATCTATTCCTATTGGCGGCATTTTTCCTCATCCCGGCAGTTGGTAGCGGAGGATACGAATGACCGTTACATCATCTTCGATGTGTTCGGGGTCTGTGCCGACTCAAACGCCGCCTGCCGCCGGTTTTTTCGAGACTTTTATGATATGGATAAAGCCATTACTCTCCGGACTCTTTCCGAATTGATCGGCATCTCTGTGGGGGAACTGCTGACCATGCAAACCAGGGACTTTCAGCTTTCCCGATGGGGTGAGCAAAAGTTTTATCAGATCGAACGTTTTGTGGTACAACTCCGTAATCTGAATCAATTGAACGGCGCCGGATTCTGGATTCGGGATGTCACGCTGTTCAAGGAACGTGAACAAAGTCTGGCGAACCTGATTGACCGGGACGTCCTGACCGACCTGTGCAGCCGCCGGTATTTTTATTCCCTTTTTGAAGCCCTGAAAAATGACTCAAGCCGGACAGGCAGCACTATGGCGATTCTGATGTTCGACATCGACTTTTTCAAGCGCATCAATGATACCTACGGCCACCCAGCCGGGGATGTGGTGCTGCAAGGGGTGGCTAAACGGGTGGCTGCCTGTCTGCGTTCCGGTGACACCCTGTGCCGGTTCGGGGGCGAGGAATTTCTTGCCTTGCTGGATGATACCACCCCGGAAGAAGCCCGGCAAACCGCGGCCCGAATACTGAATGCCGTGTCCGCGGGGCCGCTTTCTGTGCCATGCGGAGAAAATGTCAGCATAACCGTGAGTATCGGTGGTACGGTATTTGATCTGTCGCCCCAACTGCACATCAGCGACCTGCTCCAGGCGGCGGACAAAAAGCTCTATTTTGCTAAAAGCCATAACCGGAATCAAGCGGTTTTTTAGCACCTGACGCTGGGAGGGATATGGATGCAAAAACGTATGTAAGCGCTTTTCTCTTCTGTGGCAATCTGGCGTGCGCTGTTTACGTCATGCGGTTTTCAAACCAATACCGTAAAAAAGGCATTGTTCTGTTTACCCCTTTTTTTTACTTTGCGGTCGCGGTATTTATCCAGAGCTTCCTGGCCTTTGTTTTTCTGTATCCTCTGCTGAACGGCTGCCGGATGTATATTGCTTCGATTATTACGGGATTTATCTTTATTTCCTATATCCTGTTTATCTATTTTATGTCTTTTTTGCTGGGGCTTTCGGAACGCCGCCGGAAACTGATTGCCCTGCCGTCGATGTGCCTGCCAGCCATTGCCGCGGTTATCTCCTTCACCAATCCCTGGACGCCGTTTTTTTTTGATTCCGCACCGGTGGCCGGCCAGGCGTTTTTTGTGTTCACCCGCACGCCGTTCTTGCTGGTTTTCACCATAGGGATTCTGATTGTCTTCGTGGGTATGATTATCATCACCATAAGAAGTCCCCGGGTGCGCTTCCGCAACACGGGATTTCTCAATATGGTGCTGATTATCGCTATGGTTCTTCCCATCACCGCAGACCTCCTGGCATGGCTTATCCCTCCGCTCGCCGGGATAGGGGTGTCCCATTTCTGTGTGACCCTGGCGGCTCTGATTATCATCCAGGTGTTCTGGGGCTATTTGCCGGTTTCCCAGCATATTGCCGCGGAATATTCGGATATGATTTACCTGGTTTTCGACACCTTCGGACGCTGCACTGATATAAACCACCGGGGCCTTGAATTTTTCAATGCCAATCAAACTTCGGCTGCTGCCCCCACCGTGTCGAGACTGCTTGAACTGACCGGTATCTCCCTTTATGACCTGAGGCACGGCAAGGAGCAGGATTTTCAACTTTGCCGGGACGGGCAGACCCGGTATTACACTATCCGGCGTTTTGCGGTGAGCAAGATTCATATCTGGGGGGAGAACGCCATCGGAGTGGCAATCCGGGATACCACCCGGTTCAGAATGCAGGAACAGTTTTTGACCGAAATGGCAAACTGGGACCCCCTGACCAAGGTGCACAACCGCCGTTTTTTTTACACCGTCTTTGCCAATCTGCAAAGTTTTGACGCGGAACCCACCCATGGGGTTTTGATGGTGGACATTGATTTTTTCAAGACCGTCAACGATACGTGGGGGCATCTGTCTGGCGACGAGGTGCTGACCAAGATTGCCCAGCGCTGCAAAGACTGTCTCTGTGTCAACGATGTGATTTGCCGCTATGGCGGCGAGGAATTCCTCCTGCTTCTGACAGGCTGCAAACCGGCGGAACTGCCTGCTGTTGCGGAACGAATCCGGGCCGCCATTGGAGCAACGCCTGTCACTGTGGCCGGAGGCATCCAGATTCCCGTCACTGTCAGTGTGGGCGGATACAGTTTCACCATAACAAAGGATACTGATGTGGATTACGTGGTTGAACAGGTTGACGCCGCCATGTATCAGGCAAAGGCGAACGGCAGAAATCAGGTATTTATTGCCCCATAATATGCCGATAAGAAATAAGAGGAATGTCCGGTGAAAATCTTTAGAGGCCTTTTTGTTTTTTTTCTCTGCCTGTCCGCCGTCTGCGCTCCGGCGGCTGCGGTAACCACTTTGCGCCCGGAAGAACAGCCTTGGCGTCTTATGGAACGCGCTCAGATAGCCTTTGACCAGCATGATTTTGGCGCTTCGGTCAAGTTTGCGGAAGAGGCAAAGCGGAACAAAGCGCGGGAATATGCCTGGTTTGTATCGGTGCTTTCAGCAGAAATACATTCTCAACAAATACAGCGGACGGGAGGTAAAATAGACGCCGTGCTGAGAGAGCTTAAAGACCGGGAAGCCCGCAATGCTATAGAAATTGTGTCCTACTTTACCGCTCTGCATGACCCGGATTATTATCATGACAGCGCATCTGAGCTTATTGCCTATATTTCGAGTATGGGTGTCTTTCCAGAAGCAGAATGCCTTATCGGCGATGTCTATCTGCTGGAAAGTGAAATTGAACTTGCCAAAACATACTATATGAAGGCCTGGGAGCAGTCCTACGCCCTGGATATTCCTGACAGTAAATATGATATTTTGTATAAACTTGCGCGTCTGGCCGGCATGGCGGAAGACGATGAATTATTTGAACAGTCCCTGCTGCTGGTTCTTGCGGATGACCCTTACTACAACAGCACAACCCAGTTTGCTTATCTTAATGCGGTAATTCAGGCAATCAACCGAGGATATTCGGCGGACCGGATTTTTTTAATGTACCGCGCCAATACCTATCGTTCACTGGATGCGGCGGCGCTGCTTGCCCCGTTTTATAAACGCAAACAGGACCCTGAAAAATACCTTCAAATTGCTATTTTAAGCGTCCTAACGGCATTTTCACGGATGCATGAAATTCTTGGCGAACGGGATTTGGAATATGCCTATACAACTCTGGATGATTTTTTTGCCAAGGCAAAGCGCTATGCGGATATACAGGAATGGATAACCAACCACATGGTTTGGGAATGTTTTATAAGCTTCGCGGATGCCGCTGCAATGCAGGGCAAACAATCCCTGGCTGAAGAAATCCGCCGGATTATATTGCGGCACGGCCCAAACCGCATTGTGGAACTTGTCCGGCGAAATCAGTAAAACAAACCGATTCCGATGGAAATTTCATCATCCGGTTTGTTTTCCCGCCAACTCATATCGATTTTGTCCGCCAGAAAACGCCGCCCCATATCTATTCCATAACTGAATCGTCCCTGAATAGACCGCCATCTGGACGGGAAAATCAGCACTTCAAACCCAGCCGCGTACCAGCCGTCTTGGAGAGAAAATGTCCGGCCTGTAGCGCCATTGTGTATCAGCGCAATGTCGGCAAAAGGTAAAACCTGCAATTCAAAATCGAAAACTCCGAACCAGGAAGGCATGTCTCTTTCTCTTCGGAAAATTTTCTGGAAAACCCATTTTCCCCAGCCCCGCCAGTCAGTCTGAACAATCTTTACAGGTATGTCTAAATTTACCACCAGAGCCATGGATGTGCCGATCCAACGCTGGGAGTCCAAAATTCCCCGCAGTCTGCCGCCTATATCTTCCGTGTTGTTATAATAGGCCACAAAATAGGTGCGTTCGGTAATACCAATATATTTCGAAGCTCCAAAGCCGCTGAATTCGGCCCGGATAGAGGGAACAAACTGTTTGTTTGCTTCCTTCTTTTTTTCATCGAAATTCCAGTCAAAGTTTTGCCCGAAAGAAAAGGCGTATCCCTTCCGAAAGTTATCGTGCCAGTTTATATGCCATGCCCCGATTGAATATCCCGGGCCGGCTGTGGGACTCTGTAAATCCGGATGTGCGATGCCGTCTTTGTCCCAGTTATAGGTAAAATGGAGATTCGGAGTAAAAGAAACAGGGGTCACTTCGGAAATCCAGCCGATAACCAGAGGCAGTGCCAATTCCGCATATTCCGTAGAGTAGAGCGCGTCTCCTTGCTCCTTATAGTCATATTCATACCGGATACTGTGGCGTACCGAAAATCTCAGTTTTACCGAGTTATTCAGAGGAAATGTAACCCCTACTCCGGTGGTATAAGTGAATTCCGGCTGCGCCCTGTCGGTTTCATCCAAAAATGCCCAATTCAGGGAAAAATAATTTGTCCATTCCGCGTCAAATTTGTGAAGCTGAAAAGGAAGAACATAATCAAAATTAATACCTATCGTATTCGGATCTTTGCCTTGTCTCTCTCTGTCCAGATCATAATTATAGTTAAGGTCAAAGGTCAGCGTCCGCATCAGGCCAAGAAAATTGTAGTCCTTCAATTTGAGTTTGAATTCAAACCCGTTATTGGAATTATATTTGGGATACGGCGTTCCAAAAATATTCCAGGTGTCTTTTGTCCGAATCATCACCATAACAAGGATAAGGTCATCCCTTCCCGTTTCAGGCGTGGAATAGGTGAGCTCGGTGTTTGCCAGGGTGCGCTGATTAATTAGTTCCTGTCTAATAAGGTTTATGTACCCGTCGAATTCCTCAAAGGAATAAAAAACCCGCTCTTCGTCGATAGGAACTGCCAAACGCAAGGCATATTCTTTGGTGATGCCGGTTATATCGTATTTTACCTCCGCAATACGAAACTGCTCCCCATAGGCGAGAGCGCAAAAAAGAAAAAAAGGAAAAAGAAGTAATTTTTTCATTTAATATGCGCCTTTACTGTTCAGCACCACAGCGGCTGTTTTGATAATAATCCATATATCAAGCCAGATTGACCAATTTTGAATATAGTAGGAATCAAGCATGATACGCTCTTCATAGCCCGTATCGGAACGTCCCGATATTTGCCACATGCCGGAAAGTCCCGGTTTTACCGACAGAATATATTTTTCTTTGTCCCCGTATTTTTTCAATTCTCCCTCGGTAACCGGACGGGGGCCCACGAAGCTCATTTGACCGAGCAGGATATTCCAGAGCTGGGGAAGCTCATCAAGGCTGGTTTTTCGCAGATATTTCCCCAGGGGCGTAATCCGGGGGTCGTTTTCAAGTTTATGGTTCTGTTCCCACTCGCGCCGGGCTTCCGGGCTTGAGGCGAGGATTGTTTCAAGCTGTTCGCCGGCATCGACAACCATGGTACGAAATTTCCATGTTGTAAACGGACGCCCCCATTTTCCTATCCGCTTGTGTCCGTAAAATATCGTGCCGGAAGAGGAAAACTTGATTGTCAGGGCAATAGCCGCCGTAAAAATTAGCGCCAAGGGAGCGGATACCAGTACCAGCAATAAATCAATAATCCGTTTCATAAACAGGTTCGCCGGTTTTGTCAAATTGTGGGTGGAAGCAAAACCGAGTATGCCTCCAAAATCGCGGATAGAAACAGCAACAGTAGACATAATGGAATAGGGAATAAAAATCGTATAACGATAGAAATTCATAATACTATCTCCAAGGGTTTCACGGCCAGTGTTGTCTCCTTTGCTTTCAATCACTATGGCGGTTTTTATGCCAAGTTTTATAATGGCGTTGTGAACAGCATCGCTGGGCATAACAACCGGGATACTTTTGTATTCAGTCAATTTCTTCGCCCCGGCAGATATAATTACCGCCGGACGATAGCCGAATTCAGGGCGTTTCAAAAGTCGGTCAATAATAAACTCGCCGTCATGGTTTTTGTAATAGATAACCGCGGGCACCCCCCACCAGAAAAAACGGGAAAAACATTTCCGGGCCACCTCGCGGCCGACCGGCAGAAGAATTGACGCAATGGGAATGGCCAGCAGCATCGCGATACTGAGGGCTGTCCGGTCTTCTGTTTCAATCTCTATTGAAAGGGCAATGCCGGTAAAACAACAGGCGGAACAGACGGTAAACCGGCGGATTTCATCAGCCGGAGAAAGCATAATGCCGGGATACAACCGCATCGCATAAAAAACAATCAAAAACGCCGGTAGATACACCCAATAGGTTATAAAAGATTTAAAATTGATAAGTGATGGGTCAATAAAATTGATGATAAAAAAACTCGCTCCGAAACAGAGCATAACCGTAATACCGTCAACAAGCATTAACGCGGCGCCTGAATAAAATGAAGAAGTGTGCTTATACCGTGATTTTATCAGTTCCGGCAAATTGTCAATAGGCATAGTATCAGTATACAAAAAAAGAATAAAAATGTCTATTCTTGTTCTTCATCCTGGGTGTTGGGGACAGAGCTTACCGTTTGTGGGCTCTGTCCCTCCCCTCTGCTGAAGCCGCTGTCAAAATCGCCCAGACCCTGGGAGTCTCCGTGGAATACCTGATAACCGGACGGGAAAGCCAGGGGGAATCGCAAGCGCGGGCATCCCGTCTCCATGCCGGGTATTTCCCTTTTTTCTTCTTTAATTAATATTGTATGCGAACAATTGACAATATTCACGTCTTGCGTTACTATTGATACGTATTCAATTAGAATCAATGACCAATACAGGATATGTTTTGTCTGGACAGATTCCGGCCCTCAGGAAGTTGAAATCACAGATTACCATTAATTCTAAGGAGATGAATTATGAACGGTATAAAATTACAGCCCGTAAGTCCGGGCGAATTATTAAATGAGGATTTTTTACTTCCCTTGGGAATGACGAAATACCGGCTGGCAAAAGAAATCGGCGTCCCTCCTCAGCGGATTTGCGCCATTGTGTCAGGCAAGCGTTCTGTCACTGCCGACACAGACCTGCGGCTTTGCAAGTTTTTTGGACTTTCCAGCGGCTACTGGATCCGGGTACAAGCTAAATATGATACGAAAATTGTACAGGAAAAAATTCAACCTGCCCTGAATAATATCAGGCCGTTACGGGCATGATTGACATTCAAAACCAGAGCGACACGCGGGATATACCCCTTGAAAAAGTGGGCGTCCGGGGGCTTGAATACCCGGTACGGGTGCTCGACAAGGCGAACAAAGTCCAGCACACCACCGCGAAGGCTGACCTTCTGGTGAACCTGCCGCGGAACTTCAAGGGCACGCACATGAGCCGTTTTATTGAAGTTTTCCATAAATACCACACGAATCTTTCCCACAAAAATTTTCTGGCCATGCTGGAAGAAATCCGGGAAAAGCTTGATGCCGAGCGTTCCTTCGGGGTGCTGACCTTTCCGTTTTTTATGGAAAAGAAGGCTCCGGTGTCGGGCCAGCCGGGGATTATGTCCTACCAGTGTACGTTTGAAGGCAGCGTTTCAAAAGAGGGCAGCGAATATTTTGTGTCCGTGGCGCTGCCGGTAACCACCCTCTGCCCCTGCTCAAAGGCAATCAGCGACGCGGGGGCGCACAATCAGCGGGGGGTGGTGAAAATCCGCATCCGCTACACCGCTTTTTTCTGGATTGAAGACATCATCGCTCTGGCGGAGCGCTGCGCCTCCTCGCCGGTGTATTCAGTGCTCAAGCGGGAAGACGAAAAATTCGTGACCGAGCAAGCCTACGACAATCCCCGGTTTGTGGAAGACGTGGTGCGGGAAGTATACCGGGCGCTGCGGTCTTTCCGGGCTGATGAGGATACGCCGCTGAGCTTTTTCAGCGTGGAAGCGGAGAACTTTGAAAGCATCCACAACCACAATGCCTATGCGTATGCGGAATATCGGGAGTGAGCTGTTTTTGTGGACTTGCATAATTTTTACATCCCCGCTATATTTTCGCCTAGAGGTTTGTCATGAAAAAATTATCCGGTGTTTTACTTGCTTTGGTGATATTTTCTACCGCTGTCTATGCTGCTGATCCATTGCCCGTAGTGCCGCCTCCCCAGGATCTTACTGGTGTTCAATCAAATCTGAATAACTTTTTGAGTACCGTATTCACCACATTGCCGAACAGTGCGGTACAGCAAAATATCTCCGCGGAAGCGTTTATCGGGAAGCTGCTTCCCTCGGTTCCGCCCCATTTTAACGCGGGGCTTACTTTCGGGGTTGCCCGGCTCCCCATGGGGGAATTATTGGGCGCGCTGGACGGCCTGACCAGTGCGGCGAATACGGTCAACAATATCCCTGGAGTAAGCACGATACCCGGCATTGATATCATTAATACCGTGGTTGATTTTCTGGACGCGGCGCGGGATAATGTCGCTTTTCCGTCAGTGACATTCAATGGGCGAATCGGCGGGTTCTTCTTGCCCTTTGACCTCGGTTTTTCGTTTATGATGATTCCGTCCATTGAACTGGAAAGCCTCGCGTTTGATTATTTTTCCCTGGATATTAATGCCCGGTATGCTATTTTGGAAGAAAGTTTGTTATTGCCGACTGTTTCAGTCGGTATTGGTTACAATCATATGGCAGCTTCCATCAATACGGGCAGCGATAACCTCGGGGTCAACACAGACCTGAAAACCGACGCGCTATATGGGCTGGTACAAATCTCAAAGACCATCCTGATTCTGACGCCCTATATCGGGTTTAACGCAATTTTTGCCGGCGGCGACGGAGATTGGGAATTCAAATTCAGCCAGCCTTTTACTGTTGCCGGACATACCGGGGATATTGCAAAAGGCCTGAAAGGCACTGTGTCACAGGAATTTGGGGAATTGTATCCGCAACTTTTCGGCGGTCTTGCCTTCAAATTTGGTTTTATCCAGATGACGCTGGGTGGTTCCTACGATTTATTGCACAAAATTTGGGGCGCGTCGCTGTCAACGCGGTTTAAGATGTAACGATCTTGTGGAAAACCTGGGGATAATTTCGTCAAAACTATCAATGGGTAGTTAAATATTTTTTAATTCGTTTGTCTGTACTTGATTATATCTATTTTTATATTTTGTGTCAGTTTAGCCCCTGTTGATAACCTGTGGA
Source organism: Treponema sp. (assembly GCA_031290005.1). Taxonomy (GTDB): domain Bacteria; phylum Spirochaetota; class Spirochaetia; order Treponematales; family Treponemataceae; genus JAISTZ01. The sequence continues at coordinate 11,253 of JAITOJ010000142.1, forward strand.
TAATTTGTGAGTTCCGGTTGAAAAAAAGGTAATTGTATGTATTGACAAAACAAACAACCTCCAAAATAATTAAAAGACATGGAAAACTCCCTGCATATAGTCCCGCTTGCCTCCCCACCTTTTGATGGACCTGAAATCCAGGAAGGCTCACCTGTCTTTGTCCGGGTGCTTGAGCAGGCCGGGAACAACAAGTTTCTGGTGAGCTTCGCTGGCCGCCGATTTTTTGCTGCCGCTGATGTCTCCCTTGTCCCCGGCGCGGCGTTTCCAGCGCGGATAACGGTACGGAACGGCAGAGTTGAGCTTGTCCCTCTTTTGCAGATTGTGTCCCTCAATTCCCCTTCCCGCATTTTCGAGTCCCTGGGGCTTCCCCCCGACCCGGTTTCGGCTTTGATAGTCCGGTTTTTCCAGCAATACGGATTTAAGTTTGAGGGGCCGCTGGCGGACAAAGCCCGCAGGATTGCCCGGCAGTTTCCCGGCAAGGAGGAAGATGCCGCCGAAGGGACGCTGTTCCTGGCGGAAAAGGGGATCGAGCCTGACGCGGAGCGGCTGAGTGCGCTTTTGGGATTGTTGAATGGCGGCGGGCAGAGACAGAACAGCGACGGTATGGCGTTCGCTCAGGATAATGCCCCGCCGGAGCAGGCCGGCGAACAGTCCTTTATGCGGAAGCTCTATCCGGGCAGCGTCCAGCCTGAAACCGCCAATCCCGGACTGTTGACTCTGGTGAATCATATTGTATCTTCGGAAAAACACTGGATTACACTGCCTTTCACGCTTCCGCCTTCCAGCGCGCCGGGCAAGGCGGAAAACGGCGCAAACGGGATAGTGCGCATTTTGCTGGATACTGGCGCCAGGCGGACGGAAAAGATTGAAGTGCGCGCCTGTTTCCCCGAAAAAACGTGGTACATCACGGTGCGGTATGCGGTCGGACGGCCCGTGGAAGTGTTGTTTTTCGTTGAGCCTGAATCTGATTCACCGGAATGGCTGGAAAAAACCCTCGCAAAGGTCCTGGGGGAAGACACGCCAACGGTACGCTATGCGCCGGAGGCAAAGGCAGGGCATTTTTTTACCGGAGAAGCAGCGCTGGAGGCGGTAGAGGCGGAAGGGTGATATGGTCAGGGGAGTCACTGAAAATAAGTTTTCAGAATACCACGCACACCGGTGACGGTACGGCGTAGTCACTGTCCATCCGGAGCGTTCCTGTTTTCTGGTCAATATGAAAAACCGTCAGGGTATCTGAATCCTGATGGCAAGCCAGCAGAAACGCTCCGGACGGATCGATGGCAAAGTCCCTCGGGGATTTTCCCCCGGAGGGAACGCAGTCCGCAAAGGCAAGCGTACCGCCGGCTTGGCTCACCCGGAAGACCGCGATACTGTCATGCCCCCGGTTGGAGGCATACAGAAATTGCCCGTCCAGACTCAGTTTGACCGCCGCGGCGGCATTGGGAACCGCAACACCCGGCGGCAGGAGCGGCAGGGTTTGCAGGCGGGAAAAACTGTTGCCTGCATAGGCGAAGGCGTCCACCGTGGAATCCAGCTCATTCACAAAATAGGCGTACTTTCCCGAGGGATGAAAGACCCCGTGCCGGGGCCCTGCGCCGGGCTTGACGGAAAACCACGGAGGCGTTACGGAAGTCAGCGGTTCCGCCGAAGTGCACCCAGGAGCGGCTTTTGGGTGTATGGCGTAAGCCAAGAGCCGGTCGGTTCCCAGGTCGCAGGCAACGCCCCAGCCGCCGCGCGGGTGGAACCAAAAGGAATGGGCATGGGGGGCTTCCTGCCGCGCCAGATTCGGGCCACTGCCGGAAAGCCGGATCACCTGCACCGCTTTTCCCAAAGCTCTGCCGTCAGTCAGGGGCAGCGCTGCCAGTATCCCGTCCCCGTAATTGGCAATCACCGCGTACCCGCTGCCCAGGGCAATATGACATGGGCTCTGTCCCTCGCTACTTTGCTGGTTGATAAACCGCAGGTTTCCCGTGGCCGCGTCCACGGCGAAGGTGGAAACAGAGCCGGTCGGACTGCCCTCGTATTCGTTCACCTCGTTCACCGCGTACAAAAATTGCTTTGCGGGGGACAGAGCCAGATACGAGGGATTTATTGTCCTGGCGGCAATCCGCAGATTTTCGATTCTTCCGGTACGGCTGTTCAGCACAAAGGAATAAATGCCCTCAGCCCTGCCGCCGCTGTCTTTAGTGTAGGTTCCGATAAAACCGTTTGTGTTCATTTTTTCCTTCGTAAAATACAGATGTGTTATCATAGTAAGCGGAAGGCAGACGCGTCAAGACGGCGCAAAAAGGCGGACATCCTTCCCGGTGAAGGAATACTAAATAATGTAATCGCCTCTTTTATGTGTCTATTGATCACGCGGGGGCGCGGGGCGCTTGTCGGCAGGGCTTTTCAGAGGGACAGAGCAAAAAATGAAAATGTTACGGGTGTTCCTCCACAAGCTCTGTCCCGTTTACGTTAGGCCGCCAAAACTGCCCTCCCCTCCGGTAAATCACATAAAATTGAACCCGTCTTCCGCAAAGAACCAGATAAAACAGCGTGGTGATGAGCTCTATGAGGGGAATTTTCGTAAGCGTGGAGAAAAAATATGCCGCCATACACGGAAGTATTTACACCTTCCCCAGGGAACCCTCCGCCTGAGTTACAAATTAGTACAAAATGGCGTTTTTATCCCAGAAAACCGCTAAGGGCAGGCTCACAAGCGCCTGTGCCCGGGAAACACTCCCAGCACGATTTCATTAAGCCCATTGACTATATCAGACATCCCCGCCCGGTGATGCCACATCCCGCTGTTTTTCCACTGCCACGGGTGGCTGATCAGATTCGCCCGCACCGGATTTTCATCAATGTAGGTAAACACATGCAGCCAGTCCGATTCTGAAGAGATAATCCGTGAAAAGAACCGCTCACCCCATACGTGCCCGTGCAGGCCGTGGGCACGGTTCCAGCGCATGACGAACACGCTCAGGATCCATTGCATTATTTTGGATAGAGACTCGTCATTTGTCGGTTTAATAAGGAAATGGATATGGTTAGGCATGATGGTGAAGTTAGGCAGCTCGAAAGCGAAGCGTTTATGGGCCTGTTTAAGGACGAGGAGGAACAACTCTGAGGCGGGGCGTGGGTCAAAGATGGGTTCGCTGCGGTTTGTCCTGGCGGTGACGTGGTAAGCCGCGCCCGCGGCGAGAATTCTGCGGCGATGAGGCATAGGATACCCTCCTGAAAAAGAATTTTGTTGCATAATATATATGGATAAAATTGTTCAAAATGGGACATTTTTTGAGGGATTTG
>JAITOJ010000038.1 GCA_031290005.1 Treponema sp.
TCTCTGCGTCTCCGCGTGGTAATTTTTGGCTTTAAGTCCCCGCCACCAAACTTTGTCTGCAAGACTGCCGTGCGTTGCGCGGTTCCGGTTTGGGGCGGGCTTTCAGTATAGGTGAAATCTATGGAGGTTTCAAATGAAAAAGACATACTCATTGTATGTATTGGTCATGCTGGCAAAGGTTACGATAGTAACCCTAACGCTGGCATTCGGGTTGGTGGTCGCCGGGTGCGACGACGGGAGTGGCGGCGGTAATACCTATCCAAAAGAAATTACCATAACCGGTATTCCTTCCGGACAGACCGGTGAAAGAACGATTTATGTAGCTTCCTCTTTCAGCCAGGCAGGACTGGTTGCAAGGGGAACGGGAACCATTTCCGGTACTTCCGCAACGGCGTCCCTGAAAAAACCGGACGGATCTGACTGGACGGGAACCGGATCGTATTACTTGGAAATTTCTAATGATGACGGCCCGTCTTATGTGTACAGCAACGGCAAAACGCTTGCCGAACTTGGTATTTCTTCCGATGCGGAAGAAAACTCGGATGAAGACTACGAAAAGCTGCCAAAGTACACTATAACAGCGGCAACATCGTCCATTCCCTTCAACTTGTTTGTGGAAATGCTTTCTCTTGATGAGCATAGTGGCGGTAGTGAGTAACGAGGCTGCCGCGCCATCCCCTGGCGCGGCGCTTCGATGCAGGCGGGGCGAGAGTCCCGCCCGCAAAGCCCGTGGGAGCAATCCTGCGGGCTGGGTCATGCGGTGTATGCCTCCTCCTTGTACCGAAACAGCACTGCCGGGCCGGAGGATAATATTGACACGGCGACTGGTCTGGGTTTGAGCAGCACCGGTAGCGCGCCGTTTGGACAATAACGAATCTTGCGGCGCGGCAAGTCTACCGCGCCAAGCAGATGTATAGAGAGATAGAGGAATAGAGCGCCGTTTGCGGGCTTTGTTCCGTACCTGAAAGCGGCGCATTGTTCGAGGGTTTGTAAAAACAGTGAGAAGGCGAGGCCGGTTGCGACTTCGCCTTCTTTCGTTTAACGGTTTGGGGGAGCCCCCAAGCCAAATGGGGGAGCCCCCAAAACAAATGGGGAAGCCCCCAATACGAAAGGGCCACGGCCCAAAGCAAATGGGCCAGGCCGGCCCTTGGAGCGTCATTCAGAAGGCGATTATTGCGTAATAGAGGGTGGGCTTCCGGGCGATACTGCCGGGAGTTTGCAGGCGGGGCGAGAGTCCCGCCCGTAAAGCCCGTGGGAGCAAACCTGCGGGCTGTTTTTTATCCCGAATTGCGAATTGCTGAAACTAAAGAGTGAGCCCCTCGCTCTTTAGTTTGTTTTATGATATACTTAGTATCTATGGACGATGAATCCGGTCTGCCAGAGCAATTTCGAAATGACCGAAAAAAAGCGATACAGAAGCTTTCTCATTTGATATATTCTCCCAGACGGGACCCAAAGGTATTCCGGGAGAAATTGGAAGAAGCATTTTTTTCACCTTTTCTTCCTCACCGGGTGGAACATAGTGAATTTTTTGTGGAAAACGTCTCCTGCGAAATGCTTTCTCCCCAAGCCTATGTCAAAAACCGGATAATTTTCTATGTGCACGGCGGCTCATTTTTGGGCGGTTCAAGCCGATCCTGGCGCACCTTTTGCGCTTCTTTTGCCAATGAGTGTGTCTCGCGGCTGGTGATTCCAAATTACCGGCTCGCCCCCACCTTTGCTTTTCCCGTGGCTTTGGAGGACATTCAAACCGTGTTTCGCCACCTGCTTAATCAGGAATATGCGACAATAAAAAATGACTCCGGCAGTATCCAGACCCCAAAAATTATCATCGCCGCGGACAGTTCCGGGGCTTCACTGGCCCTGGCATTAGTCCTGAATCTAAAGGAAAATATCAGGCGATTTATCAAACAAATCGTGCTGCTTTCTCCCTGGGTTGATTTGTCGCCGGAATCAATTTTTAATACTGCGAAGAAGAATTCAGACGAGATTATAAGCAGCGCGGCCTATAAACGGTGCGCTGATTTATATACCTATGTGTCCAACTTAAAAAATCCTCTGGTCTCTCCGCTGTATACTTCGGAACAAAGTCTGCGGGATTTTCCGCCGGTCTATATTCAAATGGGTTCCGATGAAATCCTGCTGGCCGACGTAAAGCGATTTTGCGAAAAACTGAAAGCGGCTTCGGTTCCCTGTACGTTGGATGTGTGGAGCGGGATGATGCATTTGTTTCAAATGGCTGACGAATACCTGACAGAATCCCATCTGGCAGTCAGGCGGGTAGGCAAATATGTGCGGGATAATACCAGATAATGGAATTGGCTGCTCCCGCGGGAAACCGGGAAAAACTGGGATACGCCTATGGGTATGGAGCCGATGCGGCTTATATCGGGCTGAAGCATTTTTCTCTCCGGCTCAAGGCTGATAATTTTTCCCCTGATGAATACAAAGCAGTCTGCCATCTCAAAGAAGCCTTCCCGGGCAAAAAGCTATACTGCGCCCTGAATATCAGCTTTCATAACACAGACATCGACCGGTTTGTCTCGGAAATCAACGATTACCATTGCTATCCCTTTGACGCCTTCATTGTGCAGGATTTGGGGCTGGTGGAATTGCTGAAAAAGCATTTTCCCGGCGCGGCCCTGCACTTGAGCACCCAGGCAAATTGCGTTAACCGCGAGGCGGCAAAGCTCTATCACCGCATGGGATTCAAGCGGATTGTGCTGGGCAGGGAAGCGTCCCTGACTGAAATTCGGGAAATCAAGGATGCCGCGCCAGAGTTGGAACTGGAAGCTTTTGTTCACGGAGCCATGTGCATTGCCTATTCGGGCCGCTGTCTGATGAGCGCCTATCTGGCAGGCCGGAGCGCAAATGCCGGCCACTGTTCCCATTCCTGCCGCTGGGATTACCGGGCGCTGACAGACCTTCCCCCAAGCGGTCGTCTTTATCTGGAGGAGAAAGAGCGTCCCGGCGAGCTTTTGCCTGTCTTTGAGGGAGAAAACTTTACAGAAGTGCTTTCCTCAAAAGATTTGTGCATGATAGACCACCTGGCTGATATGCAAAATGCCGGGATTGATGCCCTGAAAATCGAAGGCCGGATGAAAAGCATCTACTATACCGCTCTGGTCACCCATGCCTACCGCAAGGCTTTGGATGCGCTTTTGGGCATCATTCCCCAGAAAGAAGCGGAACCGTTTATCCGCGATGTGTACCAGGTGAGCCACCGCGAATTTACGACCGGTTTTTACTATGACCGCACAAAAGCAAGCGCCACTGCCAGCGGCACACCACACAGTGACTACGATCTGGCGGGAACTATAGGAACAAAACTGAATGTTGGCAGGCAGGGGTGGCATTTGTATCATTTTACTGCCATGAACAAACTAAAGGCCGGAACGCCTCTGGAAATCATCACCCCGGAAATCGCTTGTATCCCTCTGGGGCCGGAGGACTACCGTTTGATACACCCCGAAACCGGAGCGTCGCTTGAGTGGGTAAGCCACGGGCATCCCTGTCAGTTGTGTACGCCCCGGGAACTGCCAAATCCAGTTTTTGGAGTAGAATTATTAGTCCGTATGGGCCTGCCAATACATCCGGTTGTTTTCCACGGTAAAACCGATTTTTTTGTTCCGGTACAGATAGGAAAGATACGACCGTAAGGTGCTGCCGACAAGCACGTACTGGATATATCCCAGGGGAATTGAATTGATGTCGGCCACCTTTGCCAACAGTTCCTCAGGGGTCAGTTTTTCTTTCAGACAGCGGAGTATTGTAGTTTCCACTTCCCGCACCGCTATGGAGTTGATTTCTGTGAGCGCTTCAGGAGCAGTGAAAATTGCGCCGTGGGAAGGCACAAAATAATCCGCATGAATAGCATTGATTTTTTCCAGAGAGGCCTTAAACCCTTCCACGTCGTGCAGAAAAGCAATCCAATATTTTGCGATTGTCTCCCTGCCAAAAGCGCCGTCTCCCAGATGAACCGCGGACTTCCCGGTTTGTTTGTCAGTGTGGAGAATGCCTATCATATCAATGTAGTGACCGGGAAGGGAGATGATTTCCATGGTTGAGTCCCGGAGTTCAATTTTTTCACCCCCCGCGATAATCCGCGTCACGCTGGACGGCTTTGCCTCAAAAAATTTGCTGCGAATTTCAGGGAAGGGGCAAGCGCCCCAGACCAGGGCGCTTTCAAGCTGGGGGTTTTCGATAATCGCTTTTTCACCCTGACTGGCCCAAATTTCACAATGTGTCGCGGTTTGGAGCCAGGCATTCCCTCCAGCGTGGTCGGCATGGGAGTGGGTGTTGATAATCCCCTGGAGAACAAAATTGTTCCCATACAGCTCCGAAAGAAGACGGAGAATCTTCTTGCCCGTGTCACCGTCCCCGCCGGAGTCAATCAGATAGATATGCCGGGGTTGGGCACTGTCTGAAATCCCGTCAGAAATGACGCCGATATTCGTGACCCCGGTGATAATCGAGAACGTGTCTGAAAGCTGAACCAAATTGTCTTGTGAAAAAGCCATGATACGGAGTATAGCATATTTTTGGGGATAAAAAAACTCCGTACCAGTTTATTCCCTGATACGGAGTTTTTTTGCTTATTGCGGGAAAGACGGTGTCTTTGTGATTTCCCGCGGACGCCGGCTTCTTTTCATCAATTTACGCCGCAGGGTTTTGTTTTTGCGGTTTTTAATGGTAGAAGGTTTTTCATAGTACTCGCGCTTTTTATATTCCCGGATGATTCCTTCTTTTTCAACTATCCGCTTAAAGCGTTTAATTGCTTTTTCGAGATTTTCAGAATCATCAATAAGAACATGGGCCATATAATCACCTCCTTCCGGTTGTACCGTAGAAATTTCACTTAGTCTAACAAATTGCGGCGGTCTGTGTCAAGGGGGCTGCCTGAGCGACTTGACACTTTTTCCATATCCTGTTATTACCATTTCATTATGACATATAATTTGGAAAAACAGCACGAAAAGGGAAAACTCCACGCTATTGAACGTATAAACGCCCTGGTTGACCAGGGGTCGTTTCTGGAAATTTATTCCGGGGCGCGGCACAATTGTACGGGTTTTGGCATGGACACGAAAGAGATTCCCTACGACGGGGTGATTACCGGTTTTGGCACGGTCAAGGGCAGGAAAATCGCCCTATACGCCCAGGATTTTACCGTCCAGGGCGGTTCCCTGGGCAAGATGCATGGGGACAAAATCGCGGAGCTTATCGAAAAGGCCATAGAAGCCCGGTGCCCCGTGGTGGGCATTAACGATTCCGGGGGTGCCCGGATTCAGGAGGGGGTCAATTCCCTTGCCGGGTATGGGAACCTGTTTTTTCAGAACGTCCGCGCCTCAGGGTACATCCCCCAGATTTCGATTATCGCCGGCCCCTGCGCGGGGGGCGCGGTGTACAGCCCCGGCATCACCGACTTTATCTTTACGGTGGACCACATCAGTTACCTATTCATTACCGGGCCAAAGGTGGTCAAAAGCGTCATGTTCCTGGACGTCACCGAGGAAGAACTGGGCGGCCCAGCCATACACGCACAAAAAAGCGGGGTGAGCCATTTCCGCTGCCCCACCGAGGCGGGCTGTTACGCTCAAGTCAAAACGCTGCTGGACTACATCCCCCACTATTACGGGGAGGTTTTGCCGTCCGCGCCCTTCACGTACCCGGAGGCCCAAAAGACCGGGGAGATTGGGAACATCCTGCCCGAGCGGGGCGCTCAGAGCTACGACATCCGCCGGGTGATTGACTGCCTCTCGGACGACAACAGCTTCTTTGAGGTGGCCGAAGAATTCGCGGTCAGCGTGGTCACCGGGTTCGCCCGGATTGAGGGCCGGACCGTGGGGGTTATCGCCAACAACCCGGCTGGCTTGGGCGGGGTGATGAACTGTGACGCCAGCGACAAGGCGGCCCGGTTTGTCCGGTACTGCGACGCCTTCAATATTCCCCTGCTTTCCCTGGTGGACATCCCGGGCTTTATCCCCGGCCCGGAGGAAGAACAGAAGGGAATCATCCGCCACGGGGCCAAGCTGATTTACGCCTACTCCGAGGCCACGGTTCCCAAGGTGACGGTGATTATCCGCAAAGCCTATGGCGGGGCTTATATCGCCATGTGTTCCAAACACCTGGGGGCGGACTTCGTGTTCGCCTGGCCCAGAGCGGAAATCGCCGTCATGGGGGCGGAAGGGGCGGTGCAGATTCTCTATGCCAGGGAAGCGAAAGACCCGGTCCAGGCCGCGCTGGTGCGGGAAAAAACGCAGGAATATCGGGAAACCATCATGAACCCCAAAACCGCCACCGAGCGGGGCTATATTTCCGAGGTGATTGAGCCGGCGGAGACCCGCGCCAAAATTGCCGCCTGTTTCCAGCTTTTGGCGGACAAGAAGTCCACCGCCAGGGTCGAAAAAAAGCACGGGAATATTCCGCTGTAGGCAAGACGGATTTTAATTGAGGCGTAATATTGACAATTTTTTCCTCTTCCGGTATACTCAAAAAAGATTTAGCAAGAATGGAGTGGTACAATGAAGTTTACATTTGACAAAGATGCGGTTCTCAAGGAAACGGCTATCGCGCAGGAAATTATCTCCACCAAAAACGCGATTTCCATTTTGTCCAACGTGCTGTTGAGCGCAAAAAACAACAGTCTGACCATCAAAGCCACGGACGTGAAGGTCAATTTTGAGACCAAAATCCCCGTGGATGTGCAGGAAGAAGGGAGCACCACGATTTTCTGCGACAAGTTTATCAGTATCCTCAATTCCCTGCCCCCGGGAGAAATTGAATTCGCCCAGGACGATATTGCGGTTACCATAAAGCCCGCGGCCAAAAAGGTGAAGTTTCAGCTTAAAAGTATGGCCAGCGAGAAGTTCCCGGATTTTTCCCTGGGCGAACCGCAAGCCTATTTTGACGTGCCCGCCAGGGACTTTAAGGAAATGATTGCCCAGACGATTTTTTCCATCTCCGACGACGAAACCCGCTATTTTATGAACGGCGCGTATTTTGAGAAAAAGGACGATGACCTGATTGTGGTGGCCACCGATGGCCGGCGGCTTTCCTATATTGCCAAGCCTCTGTGCCAGGGCGTTGAAGCCTTCGCGCCCGTGATTGTGCCCCCAAAAATTCTGAACATCATCCTGAAACGCGCGCCCAGCGAGGGGAATATTTCCCTGGCCATCGCGGACAAAATGATTTACTTCCGCTTTGGCTCCTACCAGTTCTCCTCGGCCCTCATCGATGCCCAGTTCCCCAATTACCAGCGGGTCATTCCGGAAAATCAGACCCAATACTTTGAAATCGACAAGGGCGACTTAACGGACGCCCTCAAGCGGGTGGGCCTTTTGGTGGAACAGAAAACCCGGCGGATTTACTTTGAAGTCAAACCCGGCGTCCTGACTATTTCCGCCAGAGAGTCCGACATCGGCAACGCCGACGAAGATATCCCCTGCCAGTATGACGGCGAACCGGTGAAGATGGCCCTGAACTACCTGTATCTGGAGGAACCCGTGAAAGTCATTGAGGCAAGCCGGATACGCTTTGAGTTCACCGAAGCCATGAAGGCGGTCACCATGCGGCCCGAACCCGCAACGGATTTCTTTCATATTATCATGCCCATGCAGACCGCCGAAGGAATCTAGTGCCCTTTCTGTCTCTGTCCTGCGTCAACTACCGGAACCTTGCCAATGAGACCATAGACCTCCTTGCCAGGGAGGTCTTTTTTGTAGGTGAAAACGGCCAGGGCAAAAGCAACCTTCTGGAAGCCCTCTATTATTTGTCCTACGGCGTGTCCTTCCGCACCCACAGCGACGGCGAGTGCGTCAAACAGGGCGAGGGCGGTTTCAGCCTGCGGGGTATGTTCCGAGGGGAGCAGTCCTCTGAGGGCCAGGCCGGGGCGACCCACCTGATTTCGGTGTACCTGGAGAAGGGCAAAAAGCGGATTGAGAAGAACGCAAAAAAAATCCTTGACCGCAAAGAACTGATTAACACCATCCCCTGTGTGCTCTACTGCCACGAAGACCTGGAGTTTGTCAACGGCGAACCGGAGCGGCGGCGGTTTTTTATCGACCAGACCCTTTCCATGCACGACCTGATGTTCATCGACATTTCCCGGCAATACAAGCGGGCACTCAAAAGCCGAAACACCTTTTTGAAGGTCCAGAAGCGGGACGTGGCGGAGGCGTACAATCCCCAGCTTGCCAAATGGGGGGTGGAGATGCAGCGGAAACGCAAAAACGTGATTTTCAGCTTTAACCGCGTGTTTTCCCCCCTCTACGAGGAAGTGACGGGCATCGATGACGTGCATCTGGTGTATGCCCCGTCCTGGAAGGAAGCGGACGGCCTGGCCATCACCGAAGACGCGGCCATTGCCCAGCTTGCGGTCAAACTCCCCCTGGACATGCAGATGGGAACCACCCTGTGCGGCCCCCACCGGGACAGAATCATCTTTATGCGCCGGGATGCGCCTTTTATCCCCACGGCCTCCACGGGCCAGCGGCGGCTGGCGGCGATTCTGCTCCGCACCGCCCAGGGCCTTTTTTACCGGAATTTGAGCGAAAAAAAGCCCGTGCTCCTCATGGACGACGTGCTCCTTGAGCTTGACCCGGAAAAGCGGCAAAGGGTGACGTCCCTCCTCCCCGAATACGACCAGCTTTTCTGCACGTTTCTGATCGGAGAACCTCATGAAAAGTATCAGACCTCCGGCACCAAGGTGTACCGGATTGCGGACGGCCGGTGGGAAGGGTGACACGCGGCACAGAGCCCCGCTGTATTTTTATGGGTTTGACATAATTTTTTTTTTTTGCTATAATAGTTTTCCAATACGCAATTTAGTGCGTAAAGAAAGTGAAAACAGGCAGGTTTGATATGTCCAGAAGATGTGATATTTGCGGAAAAGGCGCGATAAGCGGAAACAATGTGAGTAAATCATATAATCATACGCGGCGCACCTGGAAACCGAATCTCTTAAAAGTGAAAACCGAACTCGGGGGCACCACGTTAACCCTTAAAATGTGTGCCCGTTGTCTGCGCAGTGGTTTTATTACGAAAAAAGTGTAATGAAAAGCTGTAATAAACCGAAAAATAAATGAGAAATAATTTATTTTTCGGAGGAATTTATGAAGCAGTTCACGGTGATTTTATTGTTCGTTTTGGCGTTCCTTACCCTTTCTGTGTCGGTTCGTCCGTCGGTAGACGGTCGTGCGCTCGTGGCGGATGAGGGGATACTTCCTTCTGGGCTTTACGCAAAAGCGACAGGTTTTTTTTCCAATGAAGGTATATCAGTCACTAATCCCTCTACCGGCGACAAGGTTGATGTGTTGGTTGTAGGGACGCTTGACCCGCAAGATGGGGTCGCCATCCTGCTTTCGCCAGAGGCGGCAGCCCGGCTCTTTATTGCAAAGGACTCCAATATACTGGTTTCAATTACGAAAAGTTCCGTCTCTAAAGAAGCCTTGCCGGAATTACCCAGGGAAAGCCCTCTGAAAATCACCCGTTAATCTTATTCGGTTACCGCTTTTTTAAGTATTCCTACGGTCTCCTCGGCGGTTTGCTTCCACGAAAACCGCTTTGTCCATTCCAGGCCGGTAACACATACCTTTTCCCGAAAAGCGTTATCGGTCAGAATTTTCTCAATTGCCAAGGCCGTATCGCTTGCCGAATCAGGGTCAAAGTAGACTGCGTGAGAACCAGCGATTTCCGGCAAAGCCCCGGAACGAGTGCAGGCAACAGGGATACCGCTGGCCATAGCCTCAATAACCGGCAGTCCGACTCCTTCATTTATAGCGGGAAACACGCAGCCGGCAGCACAGGCATACAGCAGGGGTAGGCTGGTATGAGGGAAAAATCCGGTGAGTAGAATATCACAGGCAACGGGGGATGCTGCGATTTCCTGCCGCAGGGTTTTGGATTCCTTGTCACTGCTGCCCGCCAGTACCAGCCGGTGAGGCAGCCCGGTTTTCTTTTTGAATTCGTTAAATCCTCTAATAAGTTCAATATGCTTTTTTGCCGCCCCGGAAATTCGAGAAGCATAAATCAGATATGGCCGCTGAACCGCGAAAGGTTTAATATCCGTATTTTCCATGTCAATGTCTCCCCGGGGATAAAACAGACTGTGGTCAATCCCGTGGTACACCACCTCAATTTTGTTGGGGTCAAGGGATAAACTAATCAGGTCCTTGCGGATATACTGGCTGGTTGCCACAATCCGGTTGACCTTTGAAAGAGATTTCGTGATATGCGTCCCCAGCCAGTGGCTGCTGTTTTTCAGGTTGATGGAAAGTATGTCACTGATGACTGCCACACCAGGAACTTTAAATGAAGGCGGGAGCACCCGGGAGGCAGCAGGGAACAAGGTTGCATCGTATTGACTGAGCTGGATTACCCGGTTGGCATGATTTTGATGCCAGAGCTGGTTCAGCGCCATGCCCCCAAAGGGATGCAGGCTGCGATAGTTGATGTCCCGGCGGACAGAAGTATAGGTGTACCGGTCGATTTCCGGCCCAAAAATCTCAAACTGAAAATGCGAGTCTGCCGGAAGATTGGCAATCAGGGAACGGAGATAGGAGCCGATTCCTGACATACCATGATCGCAGCCAAAGACGTCAATGCCTATTTTCATATTATCATGATAGCATACAAGTCCGATTTATGCTATAGTTTTGTTATGGATACGGTACAGGACAGCTTTGAAAACGGCTTTCGGGACAGGGGAATTCAGGAGCATCTGGTGCAAAAACTCGCTAAAGATGGCAAGCACAGCCCCACGTTGGTACAAACTCAGATAATTCCCCTGATTCTTGCGGGGAATCAGGTAATTTTTCAATCCGAAACCGGAACCGGCAAAACTCTGGCCTATCTCCTTCCCCTGCTCCAGCAGCTTGACCCGGCGGATACCCGCATACAAGTGATTATCGCCGCGCCAACCCACGAGCTTGCCTCCCAAATCAAGCGGGAGGCGCAAAAAATCTCAGATTGCGGGGTTGTACTTTGTATTGGAAGCACGCCTATAAGGCGGCAAATCGATCTTATAAAAGAAAAACCTGCTCTGGCGGCGGGGAATCCGGCGCGGCTGTCAGAACTCATCAATTTATACAAACTCAAACCCGATGGGATACGGGCTCTGGTCCTGGACGAAGCTGACCGGCTTTTTGCCCCTGAACAGGCCAGAGACACAGCGGCGCTGATTGCCCAAATGCCTGCCGGCGTACAACTTATCGCCTGTTCCGCAACTATCCGGGAAAAAACCCGCCGGGCTATTGAGCGCAGCCTGGCGGAAAATCCGGGGCGCGCCGGACTTCCCAGCGAGAACAGCCGGAAAATTGAAGTGCTTCTGCTCCCTCCTGAGGATGTGCTCCGGTGCAATATCGAACATCAGGCGATTTTCAGCGAGGGCCGGGACAAAATTGACACCTTGCGGAAATACCTGGCCGCAGTGACGCCGCAAAAAGCGCTGGTTTTTATTGCCAAAGCCGCACAAACCGGAAATATCGTATCCCGGCTTTGGGCAAAACAGATTGACTGCGCGGGGATTCACGCGGGCATGGACAAGCTGGAACGCAAGCAGGCCATCGACCGGTTCCGTTCGGGAAAGACCAGACTTTTAGTGACCAGCGACCTTTCCGCCCGCGGGTTAGACATTCCGGGTATCACCCACATCATTCAACTTGATTTTCCCTCTGACGATGATTTTTTTATCCACCGGGCAGGGCGCACCGCGCGGGCCGGAGCGTCCGGGATCAATGTGGTCATTGGAGACGAATGGGAGCTGCGATGTTACGCTGGGCTGGAGAAAAAACTGGGAATCACGGTGTACCCCAAAGTTCTGTACGGCGGGCGGCTTGAGACGGCATGAGTTATACCCACGGGCTGTTTGCGCTGCGGAGGTGTTTGCCCAGCAGGGGCCCGATATAGAAAATACGGGCGTATTTTGGGGGAACAGCCGCCGCAGGGCGCTGCTGTTTGATAGGGGGGGGGCAAATATCAGAAATGAGTAATCAGACACATAAAACGCCGGTGTTTTTCCCGGAACCGATCATTCTCGCCTCCTCATCTCCCCGGCGGCATTCGATTCTTACCATGCTTGGAATCCCCTTCATACCAATGCCTCCCCATATCGACGAAAGCCTTGAACCGGGCATTCCGGCGGAGAAAATGCCGGAATTGCTGGCCATAAAAAAAGCGGAAACCGTAGCAGCGAAATTACCCGCAGGTATTGCCGCAACCCTGGTTCTTGGGGTTGATACACTGGTCATTCTTGATGGCAAACCCTACGGCAAACCCGTTGACGCCGCCGAAGCAGAAGGATTTTTAACCGCCCTTTCGGGCCGCACCCACCGGGTTGTCACGGCCATGGCGCTTCATAACCGCCGGACAGGATACACCTCAAGCCAAAGCTGTGAAACGGCTGTGACCTTTGCGCCTCTTGCCAAGGAGGATATCCTGTGGTATCTGAATACCGGAGAATGGCAGGGGGTGGCCGGAGCATACCGGATGCAGGGCCGGGGCGCCTGTTTTGTGTCTCATATTGCCGGACTGGAAAGCACTGTAGCCGGCCTGCCAATCGAGCCGCTCTTTAGGCTTCTCAAGGATGGGTTTGCAAATAATGAATCAGGCGGATAATCCGCAAACCGTCAAACCAAAAGTGGAATGCCCGCCGCAGCCGTTCCGCGTCCGGAGCTGCGGCCTGTATTTTTTCCCAGTCCTGAAAAAAACTGTTCGCCTCAAGAAATACACAGACCTCAGGGAGGCGTTCCCGTATCTTTCCGGGCAGGTCGGACCTATTTTCCTGAATGTGCTCGTTCATCAATGAAATAAACGCTTTAATCTGTTCGTACACAAAATCCGAATATGCAGGCAGAGGATTACCGGCCATAAGCTCGCTGATTTTTTGCCCTGTTCCGAAAGGCGTCCGGTTCGATATGCGCGCGGACGGATAGACTGCCGCAGGCAATTCCACCGGAAGCCGTCCTTTGCCGTAACAGATTTTGACAAGGCCCTGCAAAAAATAAAAATCTTCCCCCGCGGTACGAGTATTCATTCCCCCGGACTGCATATAGGCTTCCCTGGTACACACAATCCTGGGAGTCAGGGCGGTTTGATAATAGATGGAACCGCATTCTTTTAGTTTGCGGCTGTGGCCAGATAAAAACAGTTCATAGGAGCGGATTGCCCGTTCCGCTTCCGGCGTTTCACCGCTCTGGTGTAAAAAGGACAAACAACCGGCGTCCGCCTCAAGAGCGGTCTGCCTGAAGTCATACAAAACCTGAAAATAGTTTTTGGAAATCAGAGTATCCCCGTCCATGCAGGCAATGACCGACGCGCCCTGACTGAGGGCATAGTCCATGCCGATTTTCCGGGCAAAGCCGGCCCCTTCTCCTTCGGGCAGCTCCCTGCCTTCACTGGCGGCGTCAATGGGAACAAGGCGTATCCCATGTCTTGATGCGATTGAAGCCCCTTCCCGTCCGGCGGCATCGTTGAGATATGCCAGCAGCGCCCGGTTCCGCTCCTTGATTTCCGCTCTTTCGTTTCGGCGGTTGTTGACCACGCAATAGACTCTGACTTCCTCTTCCGGGGTTCTGTCGTCTGTATAAGGAGCGGCATAGTTCCAGGCCGTTGTCAGGGATTCCAGGGTGGGCGTGAATTCTTCATCCAGCAGAGGAACCACCACAGCCACACCGCGCCAGGCATATTCCGTGCCCGCGCCGGAGCCAGGCTCAGGGAACCAGGGAAGAACCTTGGCGCTCCGTTTTCGAAGCCAAGATTCAACCGCTGTAGTCATAACTCACGCACAAAATCCCGCGCCCAAGCGAAGCGCTCCTCCACCGTACCCGGAGGTATCCAGTGAATGACCACCCCTTTTCGTTCCATGCCCCGGAACCAGGTTTCCTGACGCTTGGCAAACTGGTTGATGGCATGGGTCAGCGCCCGGAACAGTGCGGTCTGAGTTTCAATCTTGCCCTGCAAAAACTCCGCGATAAACCGGTATTCCAGGCCCAGCCGCTCAAGCCGTTCCCAGGACACGCCCTGCTCGTGGAGAGCCGTCACTTCTTCAGTCATTCCTTCCTTGAAACGGGAACGCAGCCGCTTTACGATATTTTTATGCAACTGGTGCCTCGGCAGGGTTGTCCCCATGACAAGGGGCCGGATGTCCGGACGAGTTAAGGGGGTGCTCAGGCCGGAAAACTGATAGCCCCGGACAAAAGCGTCGACATACATCCCAGTTCCTCCGGTCAAGAGAGGAAGCCCGCCGCGCCCGGTGATATCCGCGAAAGCTTTGTATGCGTCCCGCAGAAAAGCAAAAGCGCTGTATTCCTGGGTCAAGTCAGTAATATCAATCAGATGAACGGGGACAAAATTTTCCTGCCCAGCTTCATCCAAAAGGAAGTATTCCTGCAAATCTTTGCCCGAACCAATATCCAGCCCCTGGTACACCTGCCGGGAATCGGCGGAGATAATTTCAGCATTCAGGACATGCGCAAGACGCACCGCTAAAGCGGTCTTTCCAGCCGCTGTGGGCCCCAGCAATACCAGACAATTGTATCCGCCGGAGAATCGTCCGTTTTCCATTATACCACCCTCAGCACTGCGCATTTCAGATATTCCGATTGGGAATATCCGGCCAACACAGGATGGTCAGGCCCCGCGCCGTGTTTTTCCAAAATCTGCACCCGGCGTTTCGCGTCCCGTGCGGCGTGGACAATCATGGAATAGAACAAAGCCGCGTCAAAGAAGGACGAGCATGAACAAGTGACCAGAATTCCTCCCGGCGCAAGCAGCTTCATGGCCCGGAGATTTATTTCTTTATAACCCCCAAAAGCATTGTCCGAGGAACCCGCTTTTTTTGCGAAAGCCGGGGGATCCAGAATAATCATATCGAATTCCGTCTTTGTTGCTTCATATGACCGCAGCAGGTCAAACACATCGGCGCAAACCGCTTTCATGACGCCTCCGGCCTTGTTCAAAGTGATGTTTTCTTCAGTCATCCGTACCGCGCCTTCGGAAATATCCGCCGCAATTACGGAAGACGCGCCTCCGAGCGCCGCGTTCAACCCAAATGCCCCGGTATGCGTAAAAGCATCCAGCACCCGCCGCTTTCCAGCCAGAGCCGCGGCAAGACGACGGTTATTCTTTTGGTCAAGAAAATAACCGGTCTTTTGACCTTCCGCCAGGTCAATTTTGAGCAAGACACTGTTTTCCCGGATAATGATGACCGGCTCAAAAACCGCGCCTATCCAGCCGGATTTCTTTTCAAGCCCTTCAAGGGCCCTCACTGAAACATCGCTCCGCTCGTAAATGCCCCTGGGGCAGCATACTTCCCACAGGGCGGCAAGGATTTCTTTACGGAACACCTCGCAGGAAAGGCTCAAAAATTGGACTACCAGGTACACGTGGTTTTCCCTGGTACAATAACGATCCACGGTCAAGCCGGGGATAAAATCAGCTTCCGCAAAAATCAGGCGGTAAGAATCATTTTTGCCGTAAAATAAAAACCGCGCTTCATGGGCCTGTTTAATCCGTTCCCGGAAAAATTGAGACCCCCGGTCAGTATGGATATTTTCCGGAGAATCAAACAGGATTTCCCCGCGACCGGGCGTCAAAAGCCTCACCGTGATTTTAGATTTCCGGTTTATGATGCCGGTTCCCAGAAAAAGCCCCGCAACGGAAAATACTTCCACTGCCCAACCGTCAGGAACAACACAATCCGCCAGGGACAGAGGATTTCCGCCGCCGAAGCTTACCGAGGCGATTTCATTATCGAAAACCCAGGGGAATCCCTGGCGAATTTCGATTTCTTCTTTTGGCTTTAAGAATATTCGGGGAAAAACAGACATATTTCTTCCTTCATTGGATGTTTACTCCCTTACCATCCGGCAACACAATAGTGTCGATGGTAATATTCCGGGACCTCGTGAGCTGCTGAATCAGCTCTTTGGAATATTTTCGCGCCCCCCGGGGTTTTGGATGCGGTTCCGCGTCGCCGATTAAAATAATTTTTTGCTCCGCCAGTGAATTCCAGTGAAAGTGATCTATGGACACATAGAGCGCTTCGTAGACCGCTTCGGGAATATCCCCGCCCTCGGAGCCTATGATGTATATTGATTCCAGGTTCCGCTGTAGTTCTTCCAGGTCGGTAGTAAACGGGAAAATATTTACCGGGAATCCCTCAAACCGGAAATTATCCGCATAATCCCGGTATACCAGCAATCCGATACGGACTGCCCCAAAGGACTCAAGTTCCTTTTTCAGCCGGGGAAGCAAATCCAGTCGAAGCCGGGCAAAAGCATCCTTCATGCTTCCCGTAGCGTCAATAGCCAGCACCACATCAACCTGATTTTTGTTTTCGATTTTATCGAAGGCCTGGATTATATCTTCCGCAAGTCGGTACGGGCCGCGGGAATACACCACAGTGCCTTTGTTGAACCCCGCAATTTCCGCGAAAGCAGCTGTTGCCGAAGGATTATAGGTGTCGGTCAGTACCGGTTCTGTCTGCTGTTCGGGAACCGGATTTTGAGGCGGTTCCGCGCTCACCACAAAGTCGAACATAAAGGGATTATCCTGAAAGCCATTGGTATAATCTCCATAGAGAGCGCCAAAAGTACGGATATTGATAAAAGTACCTTGTCCGATTTGCACAACTCCGTTCCGCGTCCAGGGATAGCCAAAAGCCATTTCACGGGGAATGAACAAATGAAAAGCGCTGCCGAACTGCCCGTCCGGTTCGACCGTGGAGTCGATAATACTGAACCGGGCGTATTCGCTGGTAAGCACTTCCCCATTGAGCCGGCGGATTTCATCTCCGTTTATCCCATTCCACACAAGAGCACGGAACGCGTAATTTGCTTCCCCTTCCGCGGAGTCGCGGGTCGTTTCGGTAAGCAGCACTGAAGCGATATCCGGTTTTTTACGGACAAAAAGATGATAACCCTGTATGGAATTGATTGTTGCGGTAGTTTCTATCATACTGTCGTTTGTGTATTCCGGCACCAGCCGGAGGTCTTCCGGCCCGATACCCAAATCAGCAGTTTGACTGAAAACAACGCAAGACAGACAAAAAGCAAATAAAGAAAAAAAAACTTTTTTCATACTATTTTAATTATCGGATTTACCAGTCAAAAGCACACTAAAATTGTATGTTTTTTTTGCGGACTGTGCTATACTGTGCGGCATGGCTGTTTTAACGGAACAGGAAAAACCACTGGCAGATAGGCTTTTGGAAACCCTCAGAATTGTTGCACCAGAAAACTTGTCGAAAGCCCTGGGATGGCTTTCCCTGCTGGATGATCTTGAAAAAAATATTATGCGGTTTCCTTCCTTGTTTGAGCCGTCCTCACCGGCTCAAAATAAAATTCTTTTCGGAGGACAACAGAGCGCTCTCAGCCTTCTGGATTCCCTTCTGGAAAACCGGGAGGGAGACAAGATGCTGTGTCTTCCTGCCCTCGCGACTCTGGGCAAAGGCTTTCTGGCTGCCAAATATCATGTATTCAATTTCTTTATTGCCGCCGCGGAAAAAGCGGGAATGTCTGAACAATATATCCAGGAACTTAAAAACACGACGACTGCCCTCATTTTCACTCTCATGGCAGAGGATGTGTATCTCAATCTTCTGGACGACCGTTCAGTTTCCGAAACAGTCCGGCGGCAGGTTGCTCTGGCGCTTATTATTCTCTGGGAACGGCGAAGCGATTTTATTATCAATGAAAATCATATGGCCGCATTGCAGGAGGTTTGGGCAGCCCGTAAAAATCTGGTCCCTGTTTTTGGAACCATGATGGGCATGAGCGAACTTATGTTGCTTTCTATGGATTTGGGCGATATGTGGTCGGCGTTTCTTAAACAAAAACTATCAAATCACGAAGTCCGGCTTTCCCTTGAAGAATTCCTCATGGGACTTCCTTATGAACAAATCCGTTCTCTCCGAAAAATCCTCCGGGAAAAGGGAATTTCCGCTATCAACCGGGATGAAATATCTTCCTTTTTGCACGAGGAAATAAAAACCGGGGCAGCGGTAGATGCGGACGATTTTTATATGATGTATACTGTCCGGCGGGACAATGCCCGCGTACGGCAGCGGCTTCATCACGAGGGGCCAAAAAATACTCTGGAAGACCATTATATGGCCTTTGTTTTTGAAGAATATCGAAAAAGAGACTTTAATGGAATCACGATCTGTATCTAATCAGCAATTCGCAATAAAACAAACTTCACGGTAAAGCGCACGGCAGCCAGGTCTTATTACCGGGCTAATAAGGGTCTTATTACCGGGCTAATAAGGGTCTTATTACGAGGCTAATAAGGGTCTTATTACCGGGCTGCTAAGGGTCTTAGTACGAGGCTGCTAAGGGTCTTAGTACGGGGCTGCTAAGGGTCTTAGTACGGGGCTGCTAAGGGTCTTAGTACGGGCTGCTAAGGGCAGAGCTATTGGATATGCCTTAGCCGCTTTGCGCCATTGCCTGCCGGAGCGCGGCGTTCTAGTCTCTTGTTCCCAACCCCCGCCTTGTGCTATGATAATCCCTGCAAAATAAGACAGGCAAGGAGCTAACCCATATGTCAAAGTACCCCTTTGAGATCATCGAACCCAAATGGCAGGCTGTTTGGGAAAAAAATAAAACCTTCAAAGTATTGGAAGACCCCGAGGTGCCCAAAGAAAAACGCCGGTACATTCTGGACATGTTCCCCTACCCATCGGCCCAGGGCCTGCACGTGGGCCACCCGGAAGGCTACACCGCCACGGACATCTATTGCCGGTTTCTCCGCATGAACGGCTACCAGGTGCTGCACCCCATGGGCTTTGACGCCTTCGGGCTGCCCGCGGAAAACTACGCCATCAAAACCGGCACCCATCCTTCGGCGACCACCACCGCGAACATCGAAAAATTCACCCAGCAAATCAAGTCCCTGGGCTTTTCTTACGACTGGGACCGGAACCTTTCCACCTGCGACGCGGACTATTACCGCTGGACCCAGTGGATTTTCCTGCAACTCTACCAGCGCGGCCTGGCCTACGAAGCGGAAACCCCGATTAACTGGTGCCCCAGCTGCCTGACCGGGCTGGCCAACGAGGAAGTGAAGGACGGACGGTGCGAGCGCTGCGGCGCCCCGGTGACCCGCAAGACCATCCGCCA
>JAITOJ010000047.1 GCA_031290005.1 Treponema sp.
AAATTGACGTTGGCGTTTTCATTCACCCGCCAGTCCGCCCGGCTTAAATAACCGTCCATGGTCTTGTTGATGTCCAGCATCAGCTTTTTGGCGTCCCGGATTGCCTCGTGCTGGGCGCGGTACAAAATATACGCCTTGGCGATTTGCACCTCAAGGTTTTCAATCAGGATAGTTTCCACAATGTCCTGAATTTCCTCGATGGCAGGGATAGAGTTGGAATGCCTGCCCACCATGAGGGTCTTGAGCCGCTCCTCCACCGCCCCGGTAAGTTTTTCCGCCTTGTCCGGGTCGGGGTGCTGCCCCACCGCCTCAGTGGCTTTTAGAATGGCGTTGAAGATTTTAAACCGGTTATAATCCTCAACCTCGCCTGACCGCTTGACCACGTGCCTGATGAACATGACCGGCTCGTTTTCGCTTCCCGTACCCAGAAAACTTCGCCATTGCGGAAATACACTTTGCTCTCTCATTTATGAGTGCCTCCCTAATTTATTTACTTCTGTTATAAACTCGTCCATATTTTCAAACCTCCGATACACCGACGCAAAGCGGATATAGGCCACTTTGTCGATATTGTGGAGTTTTTCCAGGGTCATCTCGCCCAGCTCGGAGGTGGAGATTTCCCGGGATTCCCGGCTCCGCATGGCCGCCTGGTCTTCCAGCTCGGTGACGACATTGTCAATCATCGTGGTGGACACAGGGCGTTTTTCCAGCGCCCGCTCAATCCCTTTTTCCAGCTTGCTCCGGTCAAAGGGCTGCCTTCTGCCGTCTTTCTTGATGACCATCAGAGGTTTTTCCTCGATGTTCTCGTAGCTGGTGAACCGGTAACCGCATTGGTTACATTCCCGCCTCCGGCGGATACTCGCGCCGTTGGCCAGCGTCCGGGACTCGATTACCTTGTCGTCATTATTACCGCAATAGGGGCAGCGCACGTTTTATCCCTCCACATATAGCGTCAAAGACGCAATAGAAGGAGTGTATAACACCACCTATATTAGCGCAAGGGGTTTTTAAAAAAAACTGGATTTTTTTTTACAATTTTTATATAGTATTTTGGTATGTATATCCCATTGCTGATTCTGTCCGGTCTGTGGGCGCTCCTGAACCTGGTATTGGTGTTGTTTCTGCTTTTCTTTGAGCGCGGGGCGGTGTATCACCGGATTACCTGGATTCTGATTCTCATCTTTTTGCCTGTGGCGGGCACAGTATTGTTCGTTATGTTCGGGGGGCGGTTTTTTACCAAGCCGCCCAAACTGCAAAAGATTATGAATTTAATTGCGGGCGACCTGAAGCAGATGACCGACGCCCAGGATTCGTTTCTGCAATCCAGACAGGCAAGTCTGCCCTATCCCCTGCTCCGGGAGTATTACCACTTTATCCAGATGAACCTGCACCGGAACAACAGCTTTCTGGTGACCAGCGATTCCGCGGCCATTCAGATTTCCGGAGCCGAGCACTTTGCGGCCCTGGAGGCCGACCTGGAAGGGGCACAGGCTTCCATCCATATGCAGTATTTTATCTTTCACAACGACAAAACCGGCGGCAAGATAATGGAGATTTTGTGCCGCAAGGCGGCGTCCGGGCTGGAAGTCAAACTGATTTTTGATGACTTCGGCTCAATTCGGACCCCCCACTCGTTTTTTAACCGACTGGTCAAGGCCGGGGGCGAGGTGCTGCCGTTCTTCCCCGTGCGCTGGCGGATGCCCTTCTTTATCAACTTCCGCAACCACCGGAAAATCGCGGTCATCGATGGGCAAATCGGCTATCTGGGCGGGAACAATATCGGGGACGAGTACGCAAACCAGGCCGCAAAGCCCCGGTTTTACTGGCGGGACACCCAGCTCCGGCTGACCGGCGCGTCAGTGGCGGTGCTGCGGACCCTCTTTCTGGTCGACTGGTACGGCATCGCGGAATGGAAAAACCGGCTGCCTCCGAGCGCGAAAAAGCGGACGGTCTCCAATTACCCCACACAACTGACTGCTGCCGGAAGAACTCTGTTGAACGCGGGAAAGCGCTCCTTCGGCCAGCTTCAAAACGGCGGAGCCATTCCCACCCAGATTATCTATTCCGCCCCGGACGACGTGAACCGGGACAAGATCAAAAACGCTTTTGTCAAGATGATCAGCGCGGCCAAAAAATACGTGTATATCCAGACCCCTTACTTTATGCCCGACGAAGTGTTTGCCACTGCCCTGAAAATCGCCGCCTATTCGGGGGTCGACGTGCGCGTCATGATTCCCGGCACGTGGGACAAGTCCTACGTGAAAGCCGCGTCATCGGGTTTTGTGCGGGACATGCTGCGGGAGGGGGTGCGTTTTTTCCATTATCCGGGCTTTATCCATGCCAAGTCGATTACCGTGGATGACGGCATTTCCTCCATCGGCACGGTAAACATCGACTCCCGGAGTTTCCATCTGCACTTTGAAGTTTCCGCCCTGCTCTACGACAAATCCATTGCCCAGCAAAACCGGACGATTTTCCTTTCCGACCAGAAGGAATGCGCAGAGGCCCGGCAGGACTGGTACGACTCGCGGAATCCTTTTGTCAAAGCCTGGTGGGGATTCTGCAAACTGTTTTCGCCGTTTATGTAACAGAACGTTCGCAGTAATTCGCAATTCGGGATAAACAAACAGCCCGCAGGATTGCTCCCACGGGCCTTGCTTGGCGGGGACTCTCAGGCGGCCGCGTCGCTTTCAAAGTTCCGGTAGTATTCCCGGAAGCCTTGTCAGCCCCCTTTTTCCCCCTCTCCGCGTCTCTTCCCCAATTACCCCACACGGAGCCGCTGATCCGCAGGGCGCTCACCCGCAAACTCCCAGCCCTATTGCCCGGCAGCCTACCGCCGCAAACCTCCGGCTATCCTCCCCGGCAGCCTCACTCCGCGTCTCTGCGTGAGGCTTCCCCCTTATAGAGGAATAGACAATAGAGATTAGAAGCTAATCCCCCAAGTAAAAAAGCGAAGCCGCAACCGACCTCGCCCTCTCACTGTTTAGCAAACCCTCGAACAACACACCGCTTTCACGCAAGGAACAAAGCCCACAAACGGCAAGCTCTGTCCCCATCACCCAACCCGCGACAAGCAGGGCGAGGGTTGCAGCCAGCGCGAGGACCGTAGCCCCGCCGACGTTAATCCGCTAATATACACCGCATATCAATAGTTGTCAGAACTTGCGCTGTTTGCCTAGTTAGTTGTCCATTACATTTATTTTGGCAATACAAAAGTCGTAGACTTTTTGCGTCCGCTCTATTGCCGCTTTTGCTATTATCTCATCGGGGGCAAGTTCGTTGGGATAGCGGACGCTGGCACCGAGGGGGTTAAGCCATTCGCAATCGGTTTCCAAAACAGAAAATTCTCCGTCAATATCTTTGCAAAGAGCGCAAAGCCTGCGTAAATTATGAATTTTAGGCGGATCAATATCATTGGCAACCAGAAAAGATTTT
>JAITOJ010000048.1 GCA_031290005.1 Treponema sp.
AAATTGACGTTACCCAAAAAGCCGTACACAAAGGGATTGGCGGGACGGTCATACACCTCTTCCGGGGACCCGGTTTGTTCAACCTGCCCCTTGTTCAGAATCACGATGTTGTCGGACACTTCCAGCGCCTCTTCCTGGTCATGGGTGACGAACACGCTGGTCACATGAATCTCGTCGTGGAGGAACCGCAGCCAGCGCCGCAGCTCCTGCCGCACCTTGGCGTCCAGCGCGCCAAAGGGTTCGTCCAAAAGCAGCACCCGGGGTTCTATGGCCAGCGCCCGCGCCAGGGCGACCCGCTGTTTTTGCCCGCCGCTCAATTCCGTGGGCAGGCGGTTTGCCATGGATTCAAGCTGCACCAGGGAAAGCAGCTGGCGCACCTTGTCACGGATCGCCTCCTTGCCCGGCCTGATGCTTCGGGGGCGAATCCGCAAGCCGAAGGCCACGTTTTCAAAAACGCTCATGTGCTTGAACAGCGCGTAATGCTGAAAAACAAAGCCCACCTTGCGATCCTTGGTCTGCTTGTTGGTGGAATCTTCCCCAAACAAGCTGATGGTGCCGGTATCCGGGGTTTCAAGCCCCGCGATAATCCGAAGTAAGGTAGTTTTTCCCGACCCCGAAGGCCCCAGGAGCGCGGTGATCTCGCCGGTGGGAATCGTCAGGCTGACTCCCCCCAGGGCAATAAAATCCCCGAACTTCTTGCTGATATTGCTAATCTCAATACTCATGATTTTGCTTCCTCGATACATTGATGAAGTGTTCAATAATTGTTTTTACAACGAGGGTTACCAGCGCGAGCAGGGTCAGCAATGACGCCACCGCAAACGCCGCGCTAAACTGATATTCATTGTACAGAATCTCGATGTACAGCGGCATGGTGGTGGTTATGCCCCGGATAACTCCGGACACCACTGCCACCGCGCCAAATTCGCCCATGGCCCGGGCGTTGGTGAGCACCACGCCATAGAGCAGCCCCCACTTGATATTGGGCAGGGTGATTTTCAAAAACGTTTGCAGACCGTTTGCCCCCAGGGTGAGGGCCGCTTCTTCATCGTCTTTGCCCATCTCTTCCATGAGGGGAATAAGTTCCCGGGCCACAAAGGGAAAGGTGACAAACGCCGTGGCGATGATAATTCCTGGAACCGCAAACACAATTTTGATGTTATGCGCCATGAGCCATGACCCAAACCAGCCAAACGACCCGAACAGGAAAATAAAGAGCAGCCCCGCAATGACCGGGGAGATGGCAAAGGGCACTTCGATCAAGGTAACCAGCACGTTCTTAAAGCGAAAATTAAATTTGGTAATAGCCCAGGCAAGCATCACGCCAAAAATCGTGTTGAGAGGAACGCAAATCAAAGCGGTAATGAGGGTAAGCCGTATGGCGGCAAAAATGTCGGGCTCCCGAAAGATGCGGAAATACACGCTTGCCCCCGACCGCAGGGCCTGGGAAAAAATGGTGATCAAGGGGATAAAAATAAAAATCAACAGAAACCCAAGGGCGATGACGAGCAAAACCGGTTTTATCCAGCGGGGCTCCTGATTAGGTTTATGCGGCGTATATGGCTTGTTCAATTTGCCCGCCTTTTTTTGGTATATACCTGCAAAAAGTTGATAAGCAGCAGCATGACAAACGCGCACACCAGCATGGTCACGCCGATGGCGCTTGCCCCGCGGTAATCAAACTGCATCAGTTTTTTGACAATCAAGAGAGGCACAATTTCACTTTCATAGGGCATATTGCTGGAAATAAATATAATGGAGCCGTATTCCCCCAATCCCCGGGCAAAGGCCAGGGCGAACCCCGTCAAAAGCGCGGGAAAAATTGCAGGAAAAATGACTTTGGAAAAGATATGAAAAAAGTTCGCCCCCAGGCTGCTGGCGGCTTCTTCCAGTTCTTTGTCCAGTTCCGCAATGACCGGCTGGACTGTCCGCACCACAAAGGGCAGGCCGATGAATATGAGGGAGATAACAATACCTGCCTTTGAATAGGCAATGTTGACGCCGAATTTTCCCAGAAACGCCCCCATAATGCCGTTGGGCGAAAAGATAAAGGACATGGTTATCCCCGCCACGGCGGTGGGAATGGCGAAAGGCAAATCAATGAGGGCGTCAATAACCCGTTTGCCGAAAAAAGAATACCGCGCCAACACCCATGCCAGTATGAGGCCGAACACAAAATTAAAGAGGGCGGCATAAAACGTCGACAAAAACGATATTTTAAATGCCGAAATCACCCGTTCGTTGGCAATAATATGCCAAAATTCTCTCACCGGTAATTTCGCCGAATAAAGCACCAGGGCGCTCAGGGGGATAAAAATAAGCAGGGTCATATAGGTCATGGAAAGCCCCAGGGTTAAACCAAACCCCGGCAGCTTTGCCTGTAGTTTTTTCCTCCCAAATATTTTTATCCCCATTTTGCGCGCCCGTTGTGCTATTTCTTTAATTCAGCGATTATCTTGTCAAATATCGCGTCATCCCCGAAATACTCGTCGTGAACCTTTCTCCATCCCCCAAAGTACTCGTCAATGGTGATGAGCCTCAATGTGGGGAATTGGCTGGCAAATTCCTTTGCCACTTCCGGGTCAGAGGGGCGGTAGTAGTTTTTCCCCGCAATCCGCTGCCCTTCCTTTGAATAGAGATGCCTGAGGTACTCCTGGGCGGGTTTTTCCGTCCCTTTTTTCGCCACGATCTTATCCACCCAGGAAACAGTGGGTTCCGCCAGCATACTCAGGCTGGGACCAACAATGTCAACCTGCCCCCTGCCCAGTTCGTTTATGGAAAGAAACGCCTCGTTTTCCCATGCCAGAAGCACGTCCCCGAGACCCCGCTGGACAAAGGTATTGGTTGAACCCCGGGCGCCGGAATCCAGGATAGGGACATTTTTGTAGAGCTGCTTCACAAATTCCCTCGCCTGTTCAACGCTGCCGTATTTCTCCTTGGCAAAAGCCCAGGCCGCCAGGAAATTCCACTGCGCCCCCCCTGAGGTCTTGGGATCCGGGGTGATGACCGAGACGCCGGGTTTTACCAGATCATCCCAATCCTTGATGTTCTTGGGATTCCCCGCCCGGACCAGAAATACAATGGTCGACGTATAGGGCGAACTGTTTCCGGGCAGGCGCGTTTGCCAATTCACGTCAATAAGGCTTGCCTTATCGCCGATTTGCATTATATCGTACGCCAGCGCAAGAGTAACCACGTCCGCTTCCAGCCCCTCAATGACCGCTCTGGCTTGCCCGCCGGAACCGGCGTGAGACTGCCGGATTGTTACCGTGTCCCCGGTGAGGTCTTTGTAATAGGTTGTAAAAGCCTCATTGTATTCCCGGTAGAGTTCCCGCGTGGGGTCATAGGAAACATTGAGCAGTTCAATCTGCGCCCCTGCGGTTTTTGCGTTACCAGCTTGCGCGCCCTCTGGTTTTGCACCACCGGCCTTGGAGCGATTGCAGGCGGCAGTCAGACCGCCCAAAACCAACACTACCGTCACCGCCGCCAGGAGCAATGACTTTCGACTACTTTTTTTTGTTTGTACCATGTTATCCCTCCTTAAGGATAATTCCTAGTTAAACTGTGGGAATAATACAGATATTTTCAAAACGGGTCAAGCGAAATTGATGAAATTCTGACTTTTTTTGCAGCGGACGCGGTTTCCTGATGTTAAAGAGGCTTTACAGATAGTATTCGGGATTCTTTTGTCCCGGCTCGTCAAAGAATTCCTGAAATATCTCCCGGCGTATCCGGGAAAAAGAGTCGCTGTTCCGGTCCCGCGGGCGGGGAGCCTCTATGGGTATCGTCCGCTTGATGGTGCCGGGGCGTCTGGACATAACGATAACCCTATCCCCAAGATAAATGGCTTCATCAATATCATGGGTAACCAGTACCATGGTCCTTTTTTCCGATTCCCATATCCGGAGAATTTCCTGCTGCATCTGGATACGGGTCAGGGCATCCAGAGCGCCGAAGGGCTCGTCCAGAAGCAATAGTTCAGGCTCCCCGGCCAATGCGCGGGCGATACTCACCCGCTGCTGCATTCCCCCGGAAAGCTGATTGGGCTTGGCCGCGACAAAGGCTTCAAGCCCCACCAGGCAGACATAGGCGTCAAGGCGCTTTTTACGCTCCATACCGCCGATGGTTTCAGGGATGCCAAAATCGATATTCTGCCTGACATTTGACCAGGGAAAGAGCCGGGGTTCCTGAAAAACGATGCCGCATTCCGCTGAGGGTTCCCGTACCGGCCTGCCGTCCAGCAGCACTTCGCCGCCGGAAGCCGTCTCAAGGCCCACAATGATTTTAAGGAGGGTGCTTTTCCCGCAGCCGCTGGCGCCGACGATAGAGACAAATTCCCCGTCCCGTACCCGGAGATTAATATCCCGCAGCACCGCGACGTTCTTTTTATCAATGCGGTAGTCTTTTTCAATATGGCTTATTTCGAGGATATCCTTCATGGTTGGCGCCGTCCGCTTTTTTTCTTTTCAGGATAATTCCAGCTCAAGACCCGCCTTTCAATACCTGCAATCACCGTATCTATCAGGAGGCCGAACAGGCCTATCAGAAGGACCCCCATAAACATGACGCTGGTCTGGGTAACTTCCCGGGCATACATGATAAGAAACCCAATCCCCGAGGACGCCGCGATCATTTCCGCCGCAACCACACAGGCCCAGGCGGCGCTTGCCCCCAAGCGGATTCCCACAAAGACGGGGGGAAGCGCGGAGGGCACTATTATCCTGAGCAGGGTGATCCCCCGGCCCTTCCTGAGCACATAGGCAAGCTCCAGCAGTTTTTTATCCGTACTTTTGATGCCGTAGACCGTATTCATCAGGACACACCAGAACGCGCCCATGGTTATCACCGCGATTTTGGAGGTTTCACCGATACCCATCATCAGGATGAAAACGGGAATCAACGCAATCAGGGGAATCGGGCGGAGTATGTTCACGATCAGGATGGTCGCCCGCTCTATTTTACGAAACAGCCCTATCAGTATTCCCAGGATAAGCCCCAGGGAACTGCCGCAGAAAAAACCCAGGAGTACCCGTGCCGCGCTGGCCCGGAGGTGCCGCGCCACCTGCCCGTTGGAGAGCATGACGGTAAAGGCGGAAAAAATGTCCGAGGGGGGCGGCAAAATGACGGGATTGATAATCCGATGCCCGCTCAATTGTTCCCACACCACGACTACCAGCACCGGAAAAAAGACAGGCAGATAGAATTGAGTGAAGGGACTTACCGGCTCCCCCGGACGCTTTTGTTTCATGAATATCCCGGCAGTCTAACGGGCAAACCGGTCCAGGTGCCCGATAAGGGGATATTCAGCCCGTTCCGCCGCCCGGCGCACTGCGGGAGTCTCTTCCCTGATCTCCCGCGGCTCAATAATCCAAACGGCGGAAAGGTCAGCGTCCCCGCCAAGCCTTTCCCGAACCGCCACATACTGCCGCTCAAACTCCTTTCCGGCAATGATCGTCCGGACGGGCAGTCCCTTGATCTGGTAACTGCGGCGATCTTTCCCGGCAACCGTTATGGATATGAGCCGGTTAAACCACAGGCTGTACACCAGGTTTTTATTGGTCTGGGATGTTTCGTTCAATTCCAGAAATTGAATGGTTCCCTCCGGGGTGACCGAGACAGACCCCTTGTACACCAGATGTACCACGCCGTTTTTATCGGCGCTTGCCACCGCCTTGACCGTCTCCGGATCATTAATCAGGCGGATAACGTCTTCTTCTAATTTCAGTCCCATAATAAGTTCCTTATATCCTCATGAGATCGGTATTGGGGTGATTGCCGCAGGTGCGGTAATCGTCGAACGATGCTTCCAGATGGTATTTGCGCTGCTGAATATCCAGCCCTTTGGCAAAGGCAATCAGATAATCCAGGGACGCGGATTTTTGGGTTTTAAAATATGAATTCGGGGCGATACGGAAAATGGTCTGGGCAATGCTCACCCCGTGCCGGGCAAGCTCCTCAGCCTCGGCAAGGCACTTTTCCAGCGCCTCTTCTTCGGTTCTGAACCCCTTGGGCTGAGCCAATTCCACCCCCGACACAATTCCGGTGTTCACCATATTGGGCCCCAAAATTTCCGCGGCCTTATAGAGCCGGTTTTTCCATTCCTGATACCCGATATATTTCGCTTTTCCCGGACAGATAAAGTTGAAGAGTTCTTCATCCAGCACTTCGATATCAGCGGTATAGCCGGTCAGTATGGTTTCTCCAGCAAGACGGCGCATCTGCCGTTCATTGTAAGCGGTGGCGATGAGCTGGGTCAGGATCTTTTTTTCCGTAAAGAGTTCCCCCAGCAATCCCAGGAGTTCGAGGTATTGGGTCACCTCATTGTCCAGGAGTTCGTCGCCTCCCAGGATGCTGCCGGCGCAGAGCTGGATCATCCGCAGCCGTCCGGGCTGTTTCAGGATTTCCGCCACGGATTCTACGATGTCCCGATAATTCAGGAATTCCGCCTTGACATCCTTGTGTTGATCGTAGGTTGCCGCGATGGAGCAGAATTTGCAGCCCATCCCCGTCTCTTTCCAGAAATCGCAGTTCTGATAGATGTTGATGTCCACCCGTTGCGGCCGGGCGACCAGGGCCTGCCACATGGGCAAACCGCTGGAAGTGGTCTTGTCAAAATAATCGGGTTTGGGCCAATAGCTCACTTCCTCAATCACCCGGCCCTGGTCGGTAAACACGATTTTCCCGTCAATAACGTCAACCAGATAGGGGGTACGTCCGCCGTTGTAGCCCGGAGGCGCTCCCCGCACCAAGTCGGTGATAATGGTAGTGCCGTCCCGCAGCAAAAAGCCGTTGGGCAATTTACTGTCCTGCTTTTCGGTATAGATCCCCCGGTACAGGGTCGCGTCCCGTTCGGGGTCTACCGCGTCCATGGCGGCTTCGGTAAAATCGACCCCCCGGCGGCACACGTCGGTTTTGATGATCACCAGGGGCGGAACATCGGGATATTTACGGATCACCTCGTCAAGGCCGGGCTCAAGATTTCTCCAGGCTTCTGTTGCTGCTGCGGACATAATCAGTACCCCTTGCCGTTATCGTAAATCCCCGCCTCTTTGGCGAAGGCATCGTTAAATATCTGGGCTGCCGTTACATTGGCGGTAATAATGCCATTTTTTCGGAGATATTGGACTGTTTCCAGTATCGATGTCTTGTCTTCTTTTTTCAATGCCAGTTGGGGAGGCATGGAAGCCAGCAATGGCCGGATAACTTCCTTGTCAATTCCCAAAAATGCCGTGAGAATCTCCAGGCTTTCTTCAGAATGTTCGTTGTACCAGATGGCTGTCCGCTTGATAACCCGTAAAAGCCGCACCGCCACATCGGGATGCTGCTTCACAAAATCATCCCGCGCCACAAGCACATCAATAAGACGGACATATCCGGTGGCGGTGTCGAGTTTTTTGATACTTCCCTTTCCGTTGACTAGTGCGCCGGTCAGCCCCGGTTCAAAGATTACCGCCGCGGGAATGGCGCCGGTCAATATTGAAGCGGGAATATTCCCTGCCGCCAAATTCACCAGTTCAATATCCTGTACCGACAAGCCATTTTTTTCCAACTGCCGGATAAGGGTAAGGTGCGAAGTCGTCCCCACGGGAACGCCAACCTTTTTACCCTTAAGGTCCGCGATGCTGTTGATGCCGGAATCGGTGCGGACGATGAGCCCGTTCGCGTCTGAAGCATTCAGCAATCCGGAAACAACATGAATTCCCACTTTATTCGCGATTCCCTGCAGGGCAGGCTGGGCGCCCAAGGAGGCAAAATCGAGACTTCTGGCCGCCAGGGCTTCGATTTCCTCGGGGCCGGCCTGGAAATTATGCACCGCTACGGTGATATTGTCCTTTTCAAACTCGTCTTTGAAAAAGCCCTGGGCCAGCGCCACTTTGGTCAGGGGATAACCTGAAAGATCCCCCAGGTTGATGGTAACGGGTTTTCCCGGAGCGCCCTGGTCTTTCGCCGCCTTGGCGTAACCATTGCCCGCGGCAACCAAAAAAAACACGGCGGATACCAGCCACAGGGCCTTTCCGTCACGAAACAATTCTACTTTCATAATAACTCCTTAATTCCTAGTAAAACTATGTGTATAATATATAATCTAATAAAGGTGTGTCAAGCGAAATGTATGCAATTCTGGCTTTTTTTGTATTTTTTTAAGATGATTCTTGTAAAATATTGCACAATTCCGAGAAAAACTATAGTATAACTATCATTTTTAACGGAGGAAACAGTGATTATCACCGCAAACGGAAAACCAATAGAAATAGCGGAGGAGATGAGCGTCTCAAAACTTCTGGAAGAAATTAACGTGGAAATGCCCGAATATGTGAGCGTCCAACTCAACGGCGAGATGCTGCTCCGGGACAATTTTTCCACCACACCGGTAAAAGAAGGGGCAGTGGTGGAATTCCTCTATTATATGGGCGGCGGCGTTCACGGGGCTGTCCCCTGGTCGCCGATCGGAGTCGAAATATGCTGATTCTCCCTCCCGAACACCGGGATGCGATGATTGCCCACGGCAGGCAGGGTCTGCCCCATGAGGCTTGCGGCCTTTTTGCCGGCGATGGAGAGAAAAGCACTTCGACTTCGCTCAGTACAAGCATCGTCCGCGAGGTATACTGCCTGACCAATATTGACAAAAGCGCGGAGCATTTTTCCATGTCCCCAGAGGAGCAGTTTACGGTTATTGCGGACATACGGAAAAAAGGCCTGGCCCTGTTGGGCAATTTTCATACTCACCCCGGAACCCCCGCGCGCCCTTCTGAAGAGGATATTCGCCTTGCCTTTGACCCGTCGCTTCGGTATATCATCATTTCTTTTCAGGATGAGGAGCCGGTTTTGAAAAGTTTTCTCATACGCAAGGGACAGGTTGCAGAAGAAGCGGTTTTGTCCGCTTGAGGTATAAATGCCTTATTTCCCCTTGTTTATTGATATAACTGATTCTGCGTGCGCGATTATCGGCGGCGGGCATATTGCGGAACGGCGGGCAAAAACCCTGCTTGAATTTGGCGCCCGTCCCGCCATTATCGCCCCTGAATTATCGAGCGCGCTCCAGGCTCTCGCGCGGGAGGGTCTGGTCTCCCTGAAAAAGCGCGAATATGCCGGTTCGGAGGATATTCAGGGGGCGCTTCTGGTGTGCGCCGCGACGAACGACCACGAACTCAACGTACGCATTGCCCGGGACGCACGAAAAGCGGGAATTCCCGTCAATGTGGCGGATGCCCCCGCGCTTTGCACATTCTTTTTTCCCGCCCTGGTACGGCGGGGTGAATTAGTGGCGGGCATTACCACCTCCGGCTCCTGCCCTGCCCTTGCTTCCCGGCTGCGGCGCGGCCTGGAAGCGGCATGGCCGGCGGACTGGGACAAGGCGCTGGAGGAGCTTGCGGGTCAACGGCGGCATCTCATCGAAGGCGGGGACACCGAGCACAAGCAAAAAATGCTCACGGAACTGATTGACACATTCCTTGGTGAGCGGAACTAAAGGAGCAGAGAGATGCGGAGGGAAATTCGATTTGGCAGCAGGGAAAGCGAACTTGCGGTTGCCCAGACCATTCTGGTGATGAAAGCCATTGCCCGATCGCGCCCGGAACTGCCGCTTCGGTTAATCACCATGAAAACCAGGGGCGATCTCCATCCTGAACTCCCCCTGGAAGATGCCGCCGAAGGATGGTTTACCGGCAAAAGCCTTTTTACGGGCGCTTTGGAAAAGGCGCTGGTACGCGAAGAGATAGACGTGTGCGTTCACAGTCTCAAAGATATGGCCGTGGACGAAGACGCCCTGCTGCCCATCGTGGGCATGGCAAAACGCGGCGATCCCAGGGATATGCTGATTTTACCCCGGCAAACCGGCAAAACAGACTCGCCATTTTCTGAATTATGCTTTTATAAACCTCTTCCGGTAGAATGGTCACACATCCAGCCCATAGGATGTTCCAGTATGCGGCGGCGTATTCAGTTGTTGGCCCGGATGCCGAACCTCACCGTTGCCGCTATCCGGGGCAATGTGCCCACGCGGTTGGACAAACTGGATGCGGGGCAATACGGCGCCCTCATACTGGCCGCTGCCGGGATTGAGCGGCTGGGCGTCAAAAACAGGCCGGGCTTTTTCTTTGCGGTCCGGGATATGGTTCCCGCCGCCGGGCAGGGGGTACTTGCGCTTCAAGGCAGGCGGGGGGAGGATTATTCCTTTCTTGACGCCCTCCGCGACCCGGTTACCGAAAAAGCGGCCCAGACTGAACGGCGCGTCATGCAGGCCCTGGGCGGGGGCTGCCATTTTCCCGCCGCCGCTTATGCAAAAATATCCGGCGCTGAAATGACCATTATCGCCCTGTATGCGGCGGCAATCGACACGCCGGTTTTTATAGAAGAAATATCGGGCGAAAGCGATCGCGCGTTAGAAATGGCGGAACGGCTCGCCCGCCTGCTTTTGTCCAAGGCGGAAGGATGAAAAAAAACAAGCCCGTGGGAAAAGTCTCTCTTGTGGGCGCGGGTCCGGGAGATGCGGGGCTGCTCACCCTTACGGGCAGAGAAATTCTGGACGCGGCGGACACCGTTGTGTACGACCGGCTTGTCTCGGAGGAAATCCTCCTTACCATTCCCCCCCACGCGCATTTGATTAACGCCGGTAAAGCGCCCAACAATCATCCCCTGCCCCAGGGAGAGATTAACCGCATATTAATAGAAGAAGCCCAAAAGAGCAACCGGGTGGTACGCCTCAAAGGGGGAGACCCGTTTCTGTTTGGCAGGGGCTGGGAGGAATTGTGCGCCCTCGCCGAAGCGGGAATCCCCGTGGAAGCCGTGCCGGGGATTAGCTCCGTACTGGCAGTCCCCGCCGGAGCGGGCATTCCCGTCACCCATCGCGGGGCTAGCGGCGCCCTGCACGTTATTTCATGGCACAGCGCCGCACAGGAGACGGGCCCCTCCCCCGAAGCGCTGCGAGGGCTTGCCGCTGCCGGTGGGACGCTGGTCATTCTTATGGGGGGCGGGGCATTGGAAGCGATTTCCCGGCGGCTCATGGAAGCGGGTTTTTTGCCCGAAACCCCCGCGGCGGTCATTATTGAAGGCACTACACCCCGCCAGCGGGTGATTCGTACTCTACTGCAAGAACTGGGCAACGTGATAATCCCGTCTGTTGATTCGCCGGCGCCTTCAAAAAGCCCCGTGTTGACCATAGTTGGAGCGGTGTGCGCGCTTTCGACCGCAACAGCAGATGCTCAAGGCAAGGGCGCGCTCCAGGGGAAGCGGATTGTCGTCACCCGCCCGGAGCCAAAAAACGCGGAAACCTGTAACGAAATTCGCGCCCTCGGCGGTGTGCCCATACCTTTTCCATGTATTACACTCCGCCCGCTGCCCCCTGAAGCATGGAGTCCCGGATGGCGCGAGGCAATGACCGCCTGCACCTGGCTTGTTTTTTCCAGCGCCCAGGGGGCGGATAGTTTTTTTACCGGCTTTCTTGCCGAGGGCGGGGATTTTCGATCGTTTGCGGGGCATAAATTTGCCGGGACTGGCCCTTCTGTCGCGGAAGCCCTGACCCGGCGGGGCTTTATCCCCGACTGCATACCCTCGGTTTTTTGCGGAGAACAATTGGGCAGGGCGCTTGCGGAACAGGTTACAACGGGTGAAGAACTGCTTTTGATTCAGGCAAAACACCGTGAAGGCGGTTTACAAAAAATTCTCACAGAAAAAAATATACCCTTCAGGGAATTGGCGGTGTATGAAACGCTTCCCGCAGAAGGCAGCCCCATTGCGCGGCGTATTATAGAAGAAAATCATTTTGACACGGTGCTTTTCGCAAGCCCGTCTGCGGTATCCGCCTTTGCCCGCGCGTTTTCCCTGCCGGGCACACGCAACAGTGCCCCTGGGCCAATTACCGCGCTGTGCATTGGAGAATCCACGGCAAAGCGCGCCCGTGCGTTCGGCATGACCGCACACAGTGCCCGCGAAGCATCCATGACCGCGTTATACCGCCTTGCGGCGGATATCTGCACGAGATTGCGGCAAAACAAGAATACAGATAAAGGAAAAAAAAGGCCGCCTCTGTCTCGAAAGACAAAGACGGCCTTTTATGACCCATACCAATTTGCGGGAGTTACGCCGGTATGCTGACCTTTTGTATTATTTCCCGCCTGTTCGCCCACAGCTTGTACAGCTTCACCTGCGGCACAAAGTCCCCCAAACACACAAAGCTCAAACCCGTCATGATGTCCTGGTAAAAATCTCCGTACCGCCGCCAGGAGCGCTCATACGCTTCCGGCAGTTCCGGCCTCCCCTCCAGTCCCCGGTGGACCCGCCGCACAGAGCCGTCAGCGCTTAACTCCTCATATATCCCGGTTATCTCCAGAATCCGGCTCTTCATCCGTGCGCATTGCGCCATAAACACTTCTTTACCGCTCCGCTCATGAGGCTTGTTCAGGTCACGCACAAACAGAACCGGCCGGTTCTCATCCATAAAATAAAACGTAAAGGGCATGGCCAGGTCAAACTCCCCGCTGAACGCGCGGATGTAGTCGTATATCCGCAGAGAGGGCGTCTTCATTCCTTCATGCCGCGCTATGAGGTAATTGATGACTTCCCATGCCGTGGGGGTTAATTTCAGCGTACTCAATTTTTCCTTCGTTCCTGTTCCGCGGCGGCTTTCAGTGCCAAATCTTTTTGCAATAATCCCGCGTAGGCTATGGTCTCGTGTAATCGCTGTGAAAAATCGGTCATGAGGGTTGTTCAATACTGAAACGGCGGAAATAAAATATCTTAATTGAGACTTATGCGGTGTAACGTGTCAGGCTGTTACCGGCTTCATTCCTGTTTCCATGCCAGAAGCGCTTTTTCTATCACTTCATCCATATCGTAATACTGATATTCCCCGAGCCGCCCGCCAAA
>JAITOJ010000073.1 GCA_031290005.1 Treponema sp.
CCGCGCCGCAAGCGCTTATTTAGAAACTTATCTTGCGGATGCGGTGGTTGCTTTGATCCGCAAGATCAACGTGGATGAAGAAAATGAACTGGCGGGCCGGCCCTGGGCTGACGCCGTTCCTTTACCTTTCAGTTACTCCCCCCTGTTTTTTCCTTCCAAATATCAAAGGCGCTGAACTTCATGGGTATCCTGTAATTGTCGCCATTGCCATGGGTAGGAAGCCAAACCTGTGCATAGAATGGATTTTTTGCGGCCATATCCGCATAGGCCCATTCGCTACGCAGACACTCGGGGCACCAGTGGCCGCCCTGCAGCACCGCATTCAGGGATAGTGTAAAGGTATGCCCATCGGCGCACTGCCATTCCAGGGGAGCATAAATATCGCCGCCCCAGCCCGACAGTAATTTCCCGCCCCGGAAAGCCGCCGCCTTCTGTATATCTTCTGTTGTTAGTTTTGAAAGGGCTTTACTCTCATCATAACCATGGTCGAGATACGCGGGCTCCTCACTTGGGCGGACAAGTTCATATCCTTCTTCAAAGCTTTTGATAGCCGCCTGCTTTTCCCGTGAGCCAAAGAAGGCTCTAATCCAATCCTCCTGGTTGGTTTCGAACATCCAATGGAACCCCATCTCTTTGTGGCCGATTAACGCGTTTTTCTGCCGCAATTGTTCGGCAGTGGGCATCATGGCCCGAATCATGGGATTTGCCATCAAGGCTTCTATCTCACCTTTTACGCCAGCCCAATAGGCGCTGGGTTCGATGACACGGAAATGAAGCTGTTTGTCCAGCTCATCGGTATCGGTATACCACTGTCCATGAAAGTTGAACAGGGCCATTTGCCGGGGATCATAAACGTCTTTAAAATTAATCCCCATGGGTCCCATCAAGAGATTCGCGAACTCCCAGGTAGTAAAACGATAGGCGGCTCCGCTGCTCAGGTTATAGGATCTGCGCCAGAAACTTTCATCCACCCAATCCTCACAGATATTTGCCATGCAAATACCCGATTCGATGGAGGTGCTCCATTCAAGCACATTATTGGGCGGCTGGTGGAAGATAATCGGTTCGTCGGCAGCGGCCTCGTTGGAGGGATGCTGTCCGGTCTGACGAATGGAAACCCAGTGTTTGAGCCCGGACTCGAACAGGGTCATCTCGGAAAAAACCTTGGAAAGCGCGTAGTAGTCGTGGATGGACGGATTCAAGGGATCGCCGCAGCGTCCCCAGTGAACAGGTTCCAGGCGGCTGCCGGTCATGGCTACCGTGCCCACATAGGCAAAGCGGATATCGTCACAGTTAGGCTGTTTCTTGATGGCGTTAATGATGCTGACAGTAGAACCTATGTTGGTCTTTAATGTTTCGAGGGGATATTTATCCGCCATGGGAGAAACCATGGCGCCGATGTGTAAAACCGCGTCAGCGCCTTCCACGCAACGCTGAATAGCGGCATCGTCTGTCATGTCGCCCCAGACGACTTCGAGCATCGGATGGGTCATTTTCTTCATAAGCGCAGCATTCTTGTCCGAATGCCGGACCAGGGCGCGAACCTTGTACCTGGGCGTCCGGCTCAACAATTGTTTGATGGTCTCTATTCCCATGGTGCCTGATCCGCCGGTAACAAAAACAACCCTGGGCTTTCGCAGGATATCCCGGCGGAATTCCGGGTCATCGAAACGGCCGGCAGCCCACATCGCTTCCCTGGTGGCATCGATGGCCCGCCGGGCCGCGTTTGCGTCGCCTATGGCTATATAGGCGCTGCCGCTTTCTCTGCATGCCGCTTCCAGTTCGCCCGCATCCCGCGATTTAGAACCCACCGCAAGAACAACCCAGTCGTAGGGTACGTCAATGTCCTTCCCTTCCTGCTTTGCCACGACTCTGTCTGGTGTAATTTCGAAAACCTTCGCATTGGTAATGGGCGTGATGCCGGAAGCATAGATACTCTCGGTAACGCAGGTTTTCCGGGTGGTCCCCATATCGGCGCAGAAATTAGGCAGTAATTCCAGCACAGTAACCTTGCTGCCTTTTTCAACAAGGTATTCGGCGGCTTCCATGCCCACCATGCCGCCTCCGATCACCACCACGTTGCCGGCAATTGATACTTTTCCTGCCAGCAGATCATGGGAACTGACGACTTTCCCGCCGGTACTTCCCGGAATAGGGGGAATAACGGGCACGCCGCCGATGGCGTTGATGACGGTATGGGGGGCCATTTCGCGGATAAACGAAGCGGTCACCGGGGTGTTCAGGCGGATATCAACACCCGCCTTTTCAACCATTTGCGCCATGTGGCCGATGGCTTCTTCCATCTCCTTTTTGCGGGGCGCTTTACCGGCCAATATAAACTGGCCGCCCAGCCGATCGCCGGACTCGCAGAGGATGGGCTTATGCCCCCGGCGTTTCAATGCCAGCGCGGCCATCATACCGGCAATACCGCCCCCCGCGATCAATACCGTTTCGGGTTTCGCGGCCGGACTCAACACATCCTCTCCCTCACGGCCGAGCAGGGGATTGCGCAGACAGCTTATGTGGGGGCTGTCAACATTTTCAAAACCATCGTAACATCCCTGATTACAACCCACACAACGGTTGATCGTATCGCTTCGGCCCTCCTTTGCCTTGGTAACAAAATCGGGGTCCGCCAGTTGGGCGCGGCCAATACCTACCAGGTCGATCTTCTCTTTTTCCAGCAGGTCTTCGGCTAGTTCCGGGGTGTTGATCCGTCCCACACCCATGGTGAGCATACCGGTCTCCCGGCGAATACGGGCGGCGTTTTCAATGTTGAAAGCCCGGGGAATATCAATGGGCGGAACTTCGTATTTTATGCCCGCGGTGATAATGTTCCCCCGGGAAATATCCAGCACATCCACACCGGCGTCTTTTGCAAGCAAACAAAACTGAATGATCTCTTCGATAGTCAGGCCATTGTCCAAATAGTCGTCGTGGGCGTCGATGCGCATAAAAACAGGCATGTCATCAGGCAGGTTTTTGCGCACGGCGCGTAAAACCTCCAGGGGAAAGCGCGCCCGGTTCTCAAAACTTCCGCCATATTCATCCTGCCGGTGGTTGATGCCGCCGGATAAGAAAGAGTGGGGAAGATAATTATGGGCCATGTGCACTTCCACGCAGTCAAAACCGGCTTCGGCGGCCCGTTTGGCGGCTTTACCGTAACAGTCCACCACTTCTTTTATTTGTTCGATGGTGACGCCGGGCAGTGTGATCTCCGCCGATACAGGCATATCGCTGGCCAATAAAATCATCGCGGCCTGATCCATGCCCACAGCCAGGCTGCCCTGCCACAATTGGACGCCCGCTTTACCGCCTGCGCTATGTATGGCGCCGGTAAGCTGTTTTAACCCGGGGATGTATTTGTCGTCACTGATGGAAAGAAATTTCCTGGGTGCGCTGGGCGTGTGCACACTGGCGACTTCCGCAATGTTCAGACCGGCTCCGCCTTTGGCACGGGTCACATGGTAATCAATTAACTGCTGTGATACCGTGCGGTCCTTGTTGACGAATTTTGTACCCATAGCCGGTAAAATGACCCGATTCTTGAGCTCCAGGCCGCGTACCGTGATAGGGGTGAAAAGTTTTTTGAACATACAGTAACCTCCTCCTCGTCATAATTGTGAATTGTATTATGGGGTTCTCTAAAAACTCCGCTTGAATTTTTAGGGGGCCAAAATCCGTATTCTTTTATGGTAAAACGCGGAGGGGGAAAACGCAA
This sequence comes from Treponema sp., assembly GCA_031290005.1. Lineage (GTDB taxonomy): Bacteria > Spirochaetota > Spirochaetia > Treponematales > Treponemataceae > JAISTZ01. The sequence goes on from JAITOJ010000073.1 coordinate 3,722, forward strand.
TACCACATTTTCAGTTTATCAAGGTTCCTGCATTTACTCTCGAAATTCTCTAATCTCACTAAGAAATTAACCGCAAAGAAAAAGTCGAATCAACAACCCCGCCGCAAGCACTAAACTTGACCCGCAATTTTGAAGATGCTATTAAAGATATAACCGCAAGGTCGAATGGAACCTTCGGTTCCTAAGTCGAAAATAGTATTAGATGCGGCTTTTGAGGTTCATTCCAGTTAAGAATACGTATTCGACTTCTTCGACATTGCGGTTCAAAAATTTTGCGGGTCAAGCATAGCCGCTTGCGGCGGGGTTGTTGATTTACGAAGAATTTACCCGCTGACCTCACAGACTACACGGACAGGAAGATACCTCGAACAAAAAGTCTGTGCCGTCTGTGTGGTCCGTGGTAAATTTTCTTTGGTTCTACTAATATGGAGCATAAAATTCGCGATAAATCGCAAAATCCCTTCCGGATTAAAGCAAAACGGCAAGTCATTCCCCTTATATAAACAGGAGGAAA
>JAITOJ010000025.1 GCA_031290005.1 Treponema sp.
TTGGAAGCCTCCAGCAGCCCGTCGTAGGTTCCCGTGTCCAGCCAGGCCATGCCCCGGCCCAGGATTTCCACGGACAGCCGCCCCTGGGCAAGATAGGCGTTGTTTACCGCCGTGATTTCAATTTCCCCCCGGGCGGAGGGCTGCACGTTTTTGGCAATCTCCGAGACGGTATTATCGTAAAAATACAGCCCCGGCACGGCATACCGGGATTTGGGTGCAAGGGGTTTTTCTTCAATAGAAATCGCCTTGCCTTGGCTGTCGAATTCCACCACCCCATAGGCGGCGGGGTCTTTCACGGCATATCCGAAAATGAGGCCGCCCCCGGACTGCCCGATTTTTGCCGAAGCGTTTTGCAGAGTTCCGCTGAATCCCCGGCCATAAAACACATTGTCCCCCAGCACCAGGGCGCAGGAATCAGCACCGATGAAGGACTCGCCCAGGATAAAGGCGGCCGCCAGGCCCCGGGGGCTTGCCTGCACCGCGTACTCGAACCGCATTCCCAGCCAGTCCCCGGAACCAAACAACTCCCGGAACAGGGTAATATCCCGGGGGGTTGAGATAATCAGCACCTCCCGAATGCCCGCCAACATCAATACCGAGAGGGGATAATAAATCATGGGTTTGTCATACAGGGGAAGGATTTGTTTTGAAACTGCCCTGGTTATGGGATATAACCGGCTGCCGGCGCCGCCGGCAAGAATTATTCCTTTCATGTTACTGACTCCTTTGTCAATTTGACGTTGCCCGTACAATCTCTCCGCTTTCAAGCTCTATCCGCCGTTCACAGCGTTCCACCGTGGTCAGCCGGTGCGCAATAACGATAAGGGTTTTGTGCACACTTACCCGGTAAAGCTCTTCCATAATTTTTGTTTCCGTCTCAGTATCCAGGGCGCTGGTCGCCTCATCAAGGACGAGCACTTCCGGATTATTATAGAGCGCCCGGGCAATGCCGATACGCTGCTTCTGACCTCCCGAAAGCTGGATACCGCCTTCACCCACCCGGGTATGGACACCTTCTTTTTCGGAAAGGAAATTCCAGATATTCGCCATTTTCAGCACCCGCTCAAGCTGCTGTTCATCCGGTTCTGAACCGAAAGCAACATTTTCACCCACGGTTCCGTCAAAGAGATAGATGTTCTGGGGAATATAGCCGATTTTGCTCCTCCAGGAACGGATGTTTTCTTCCGTCAGGGGGATATTGTCGATATAAATGACGCCGGAAACAGGTTTGTTGATACCGATAATCATATCAGCCAGGGTCGACTTACCGCTGCCGCTTTCTCCTACCACGGCTATTTTTTCACCCTTGCGGATTTCAAATGATATGTTCCGCAATACATCCCCGCCGGTCGCATAGCGGAATGAAAGATTTTCCAGGCGGATTGATTTTTCAAAATCTATGGGGGAATTCCCCTCGTGTTCCGTGGGCTGGGTGGTATGTTCGTACACTAAATCCAGGGAACGCTGCAAATAGGCCACCTGATTCACATTTTGCAGCATCCTGTTTATGGCAGGCAGTATTTTGTATAACCCAAGAGCATACATAGAAATAATGGGAATAATCTGAGATGCGGATTTGTCGTGCCACAGAATAAAAATAACCGCCGCAACCACCAGAGAAAATCCAATGCTTTCCAGAATGTTTTTCGGCAGAATATCGAAAGTCTGATTGATAAGCTGAGCCCGGGACACCTCTTTTGTGGATGATTCAAATTTGCGCGACATCTGTTCTTCGCTTCCTTTCAGTTTGACAAATTTAAAGTTCCCGAAGGTTTCTCCCATGGTCCGGCTTAATTTCCGGGACGCGTCAGACTTTTTTATCCCCTGAATTTTACCTGTCCGTACCAGGGTGCGCAAAATAACAGAAACCGAGATAATCAGGATGCCGGTTAACACCAGAGTCATCTGCCAATTCACCGCGACCATAAATCCGTACAACAAAAGAATGGTAAAAAGCTCTGAACACAGTTTTAAGATATTTAACAGCAACGTGCTGACATTGCTCGATTCGCCGTTTATGATATGCATCGTTTCAGCGGAATTCTTTTGTACATATACTTTATATGGAATGGAAAGATAGGTTTTAAAAAGATTACCCGCAAAATGCCGGTACACTCCCAGAGAATAACGGTTTAACAGATACGTATATACCACATTATAAACCGCCCGGAACATATAAAAACAGACAATCGCGGCTCCGAAAGCGATTACAAAATTATTTTTGGAAGCAAAACCAAAAAAATCAAACAATTTTTTATAATACCCCTCATTGAGCAGTTCCTGGTTCGCGGCCACTGAAATAAAAGGCATTATAATTGAAACGCCTGCGGTTTCAATAACCGACAATAACAGGGTTAAAAGAAACAGCGTAACGAGAAATATTTTGTGTTTTTTGGTCAGGAGCCTGTTCAGTTTTCCCAGGATAGGCCCCAGAATAACAATCTTCAAATTTTTTTTCCTTAATTACAGGCATTTAAGAGATACATGACGGCATTATTCTGAATCGAACGGCCGGAACACGTATCGGGGAACAATGCTTGCTAAATTTTTTTAAGTATATCATAATTTGCGTCATCAATGCAAGATAAACTGGTTTATCAGGCGGAACTATTCGCCAACCGCCTCAAAAAACGGGAGGCCCACCTGAAAAAATGGGCCCGCCGGAATACTGTCGCCTGTTACCGTTTGTATGACCGGGATATACCTGAAATTCCCCTTGCCCTTGATTGGTACGCCTTTGAGTCCGGCGCAGTCTATGGGCGGCTGTTTCTGTATGAGCGACCTTATCAAAAAGACGAAGCCGAAGAAGCGGTCTGGCTTGCCGCAATGAAGGCCGCGGCGTCCGCTGTGCTGGGAATCCCGGAGGCAAACCTGCTCTGCAAGATACGAAAACGCCAGCGGGGTTCTGCGCAGTACGAAAAAGCCGGAGCAGATGGCATCAGGGGAATTGTCTCCGTTGGGGACGCCGCGTCGATCACCGGCATTATCCGGGAACAGGGCTTGCGGTTTATGGTTGATCTTACTTCATACCTTGACACCGGAATCTTTCTTGACCACCGGCTCACGAGAAGCCTGATACGTTCCCGTGCGGAAGGGAAGCGGGCGCTGAATCTGTTTTGCTATACCGGCGCTTTTTCCGTGTATGCCGCCTCCGGCGGCGCGGCGGCGGTTGATTCGGTGGATATGTCCAACACATATCTGGAAATCGCCCAAAAGAATATGGCCCTGAATGGCTTTGGCGGCCGCCCGGAATTTTTGTTTCATAGGAGCGACGTGTCCGCCTTTCTGGAAAACGCCGCCGGGAAAAAGCAATGGGACATCATTATCCTTGACCCGCCCACCTTTTCCGATTCAAAGAAAATGACCGGCGTACTGGACATTAACGCCCATTGGCCCCGGCTCATTGCCCAGTGCCTGGCGGTTTTGGCAGTTCCGGGGCTTATCTTTTTTTCCACCAACAGCAAAAAACTGCAATTCGACGCAAGTCTATTATCCGCAGTTCCGGGGCCGGGCCAAATCCGCGCGGAAGAAATAACCGGACAGACTATCCCGGAAGATTTTCACGGGAAGCCGCACCGGGTGTGGAGGATATGCGCTGGTTTTTGACAGCGCCGGATTTACCAAAGGCTTCATTCCGGGAAAACCGCGGCGGCTTCGATTTCATCCCCCTGTCTGATGTGTTCTTCCAGAGGTTTGATAATCCGTACCGTTGTTTTGTGCGCCCTCTGTTCCTGTCCCGCTGCCAGCTCCACATGGATAAAGTTCTCTGTTACTCCCCGGAGCGGCTGGTTTGCAGGCTTGTTTTCCCTGGGGCGTTCGATAATCGCTGGGAGGCTTTGCCCGGTAAAAGAATTGATATAGGTGATTTTGCGGGCTATTGCCAACTCGGTCAGGACGGACACCCGCTCCTGGGTCACCGAAGACTGTACGTGCTTCTTCATGCTGAACGCCGGAGTGCCGGGCCGGGGCGAAAACGGGAAGGCGTGAATCCAGGCAAAATCGCAGCGGCGGCACAGTTCCAGAGTGTCCTCAAAGTTCCTGTCAGTCTCGCCGGGAAAACCCGCGATAATATCGCAGGCAATAAAAGGATTCCTCTTTGCTTCCCGGAGGCGGGCAGCCGCTTCCGCAGTCTGCGCCGCCGTGTAAGGGCGGTTCATGGCCGCCAGCACCGTATTGCTTCCTGACTGCACCGAAAGATGAAAATGGGGCCGCACCCGGGCGTCGCGGATGGCCGAGCAAAACCGCCCGTCAATATAATCAGGGCGGAGGCTGGAAATCCTGAGGGCAATGGCCGAGGTATTCTCCAGAATCAACTCCAGAAGAGCAGTAAAATCAACTGAACCGCCCTGGTATTCCCCGGCATATTGGCACAAATTTACCCCGGTAAGCACCACTTCCTGCTGTCCCTGGGTTTCAAGGGTGCGGATTTGCGCTATCACCGAAAGGGCATCCAAAGAAACGGATTTCCCTCGCGCAAGGCGGATGGCGCAATAGGAACAGAAGTTATCGCAGCCTTCCTGAATTTTGACCAAGGGCCGGGAATGGGCAAAAAACGTGTCTGTGGAAAGCCGGAAGGGTTTCTGGGCCAGGGTGGGCTGTCCTGTTTCCGAGGCATTCGCATTGGCATGTATGAGAGCGGACAAAAAAGCCGCGCGGTGTTTCCCTTGTCCGTCCCCCGGCGCGGCTTCGCATTCAGTGTTCTGTAAAAATGCCCGGTATTTTGCGGGAATATCCGCCAAAATCTGTTTTTGTTTTCCCGACAGCACCGCGATTCTGCTGTCCAGCGCTGAAAGAAACGCCGCGTCCAGTTCGGCGTAACAGCCCGTGACCAGCATTGCCGCGTTGGGATTGGTCTCCAAAAGCCGCCGGATACTACGTCGGGCCTTTTGTTCCGCCTTGCCTGTGACGGAACAGGTGTTTACCACGCACAGTACCGCGCCGGCATCATCTGGAGCCGGCGTTGCGGCAGGGGCATTGAAAAGCGGCGTAAATCCCGCGTCAAAAAAAGCCTTTGCCGCCCCTTCGGTTTCAAGCTGATTTAACCGGCAGCCGAGGGTTTCAAAACGTACCGTGCAGAGAGTTGTCACCGGATGATATTTGCCATTACCCGGGACCTGCCGCGCTGGGCGTCGGCTGAAGCCGGATTCAGTTGAAGCGCCCGGTCATAGGCCTCCAGGGATTCGCGGAAGTTCCGCGCCATTTCCCTGGCATATCCAAGCCTGACCCACCAGGTATCCCGGCCTGACTCAAAACGCACTGCCGTGGTCAGGGCAATATCCGCGTGCTGGAACCGCTGCTGACGGATATATATCTCGCCCATATAATAATATGCCAGATTTATGCGTGAGCCGCTTGTCACCGGAACCAGGGAAACATATTCCTGAAAAAGTGAAAGAGCTTCCACGTTTTTGCCCAGATAGTATTTTGCTTCTCCCAGGACTTCCACAACCCGGTGGTCATACTGGTAGAAGCTCCGTGCCTGGGCCGCCCGCTGTTCCGCCTCGGCATATTGCCGGTTCTGCACCAGGCTCCAGCACAACACCACATAGGATTCACGGTTCTGTGGATTTTCCCGCAGTTCTTCTTCGCATACCACTATTGCTTCGGTATAGCGGCCCAAGGAATACAGCCGGAGCGCATCCGGCCGTTCCTGCGCGCTCAATGCCGTGGTCAGCACTATCAGCACCACAAAACCTATAGGATTTCTTTTCAACATGTTGTTACTCCCGAAACTATTTGAGCATGGTGCACCTGCCGCTGAAAGTACTTCCCGGTTCAAGCACCACTTGCCGGGCCGTAATATTCCCGGACACATCTCCGGTCGCGGTGACGACCACAATCCGCCTGCCGTCGATATTCCCTTTCACATTCCCCCGGACAACCACCCGGTCTGCCCCGATGTCCGAAAAAACCAGCGCCCCTGTGTCTATCACCAAGTCGCTCTTCGCGTCGATACTACCGCTCACCTTCCCGCGAATCATAAAGGGTTTTCTGAAACGGATTGTGCCCCGAAAACTGATGTCCGGCGCCATGATGGTGTCGAAGTCGTCTTCCTCAAAATCGCAGATGTCCATCTCGTTCATGTCAAACATGGTGTTACTCTACCTCAAAACAATTATCCGGTCAAGACGGATGGCGGACAGTCAGCTTGCGCCTTTTTCATAGGGTTTTCCGGCTGCCAGGGGCGCGTAGTTCTTGCCGCTGAACACAATCAGGGCCAGAAGGGTAATCACATAGGGCAGAAGACTGAAAAACTCCGAGGGGAACATGGCACGGAGCGATGGAATGTTGACCACATAAATCGAGAAAGCCACCGCGGAGCCGAACAAAAGGGACGACAA
>JAITOJ010000106.1 GCA_031290005.1 Treponema sp.
TTCATGGAACCGCCGTACTGAATGATGATGTTGTCCGCCGCCGTCTTGCCGTACATGTCCGCAATCACCTTGCGGGTGAAGGCGTGAATCCCCTGGGCGTCTTCGGGGGTGGCGGTTTTGCCCGTGCCGATGGCCCAGACAGGCTCATAGGCGATAACCACGTTGGCAAGTTCCGCTTCGGTGACCCCCGCCAGCCCTTTGCGGGTTTGCAGTTCGCAGACCGCTTCCGCCCTGCCCGCTTCGCGCTCCTCCAGCAATTCCCCGACGCACAGAATGACCTCCAGGCCATGCTTGAGGGCCAGCCGGACTTTTTTGTTAATCAGCTCGTCGTCTTCCTGGTAGATATGCCGCCGCTCCGAGTGGCCCAGAATTACGGTCCGCACCCCCAGGTCTTTGAGCATCAATACCGACACTTCCCCGGTATGCGCCCCGGACTCCGCCGCCGCGGCGTTCTGCGCCCCCAGGCGGATATTCGTGCCCTTGATGATTTGCGCCACCGCATCCAGATTGGTGAACGGCGGGGCAATCATATACTTGTTTTTGCCATCCTTGAGGGCGGCCACGAGACCTCTGGCAAGCTCGATGGCTTCACCCTTGGTCGTGTTCATTTTCCAGTTACCGGCGATATAATACTGTCGCATGGATTTTCTCCTTATATATAGAAAGATTTGATAAACAAACTGTAGCGTATCGCGGGGATGACTGTCAATTGCCCGAAGAACCGGCGCCCGGCCCTGCGGCAGTTACCACGATACGAAATCCCAGGTAATTATAAGCTTCGTTGGGGTCAAAACCGTAGCGGTCGCCGGCAAGAATGAAGCCCGTGTAGGGACTCCAACTTCCGCCCCGGCACACCCGTTCAAAACCAATCGCCACGCCGGTATCCCGGCCGCCGGTATAGTTTTCCTGATAGTCTCCGTACCAGTCCCAGCAATATTCCAGCACATTGCCGCTCATATCGTAGAGGCCGGCGCCGTTGGATGTGCCTGAACCGGGATTGTTTGAGACGAGGCCGAAAGAAGCGCCGGCAGTCCCCACAGTCCGGGTGCGGTCGGTGTTGCCGTCATACCAGGCGATTCGGGATACCGGCACATTTTCGCTGGAATTGCCCAGAGCATCCACCGCGCCAGAGGGCAGGTCTCCCCGTTGAAACCCCGCAACGGTTTTTCGGGCGGCGTACTCCCATTCCGCTTCCGTGGGCAGCCGGATGCCGTCGGAAACCCAGTCGCATTCCGCCAAATCACATTGGGCGGTTTCCGTGGAGTCCCGGAGCACTTTGCCGTTAAAGGTGTAGCAGGGAGTCCGGCCCGACAGCTCGCTCTGGGCATTGCACCACACAATCACATCGTACCAGGTGATATTAGTCACCGGCTGGTACTGCCCGTCTGATGTGGGCGGCTTGCCCCGGCGTCCGCTGGAACCTTCCTGCCCAGGGTTCAAAAATATATAGCCCATCTGCCGGGCCTTGGTAATTACATCGTACCAGAGCCGGTAGGATGTTTCATAGCGGTTTATATAAAAAGGGGCGATGTGCCGGCGGGCGGTAATAGCCTGAGTATCCTGCCCGATGAAGTATTCATCGTAATTCAGTCCGCCGGAGGGTTCCGGCCCCAGGCGCACAAAGTCTACGTCCTGAAAAAAACCGGCATCTATTTGAGAAAAAAGAGGTGCAAGACCAAAGAAGCAGAACAAAAGCAGTACGCCATACAGCCGCTGTTTCATAGATTCCTAGTATACCGGAAATCAGCTTTTATTTCCAGCCTTCCGGCTGCTTTTTTTGCCGCCCCGGCATCTTGTTTTTTTCTCCTGCCACACTGTATCCCCCCGTTTCAGCAACAGATGGGCCAGGAACGCCGTGACAAGACAGCTCAGGGAAATAACCGCCAGGCCGTACCAGCCGGAATCCGCAAACGGCAGGGGAACGTTCATGCCAAAAAAACTTACAATAAAGGTGGGAACCATCAAAATCAGGGAAATCACCGTGAGCCGCTTCATCACGATATTCATGTTGTTGGATATGACCGACGCGAAAGCATCCATCATGCCGCTCATAATATCGCTGTAGGTGTCCGCCATCTGAATCGCCTGCCGGTTGTCCACTTCCACATCCTCCAGCATCTCCTTGTCGTCCTCGTCGAAATTCAGGTACCGGGTTTTGGCCAGTTTTTCCAGCAAAAGCTGATTGCTTTTGAGGGAGGTGGTAAAGAACACCAGGGATTTTTCAAGCCCCAATAGTTTGATGAGCTCGGTGTTCTGAATCGAACGCTGTAATTCGCTCTGAATCGATGTGGTCTGGCGGTTAATTTCCTTGAGATACCGCAGATAGGTGATGTCAGACCGGCTCAGGATTTTCATCACAAAGGCCGGAAAGTCAGTCAGGGAAATCCCCCGGCTGCAATTTGCCTCGATGTCCCGCAGAACTTCGCAGTCTTTCCAGCAGATAGTGATTATCCGGGTTTCAAAAATGATGACCCCCAGAGGGATAGTATAATACCGCAGGTCATCCGAGGGGGAAGACAAGGGCACCCGCACGATAATGAGGATGTACTCGTCTTCCCGTTCAATACGGGAAAGTTCGTCCGGGTCAAGAATATCCAGGATGTGTTCCTGCTGGATGCCATACTCTTCTTCGAGAATACGCATATCTTCCCGGTTCACCGAGCGGGCGTCAATCCAGGTGCGCTGGGAGTGGTCAAGCTCGCTTTTCTCGAACTCCACCAGCTTTTTATCGTTTTGCTGCCAGAAAGTAATCATTTTTGTGTCCTGTATCCGGGGGATAAAGTCAACGGACTTATTAATCAGGAGTATATCTGATGACAGGAAAAAGCGCAAGCATACGTATGTCCGGCGCGGCAATTCGCAATTCAACGCCGCCCCCTTGACACCCGTTCCCCTGCTTTGCTATACTCCTTCGCATAACCCTTTTGGAGAAGGAGGAGCCCATGACCACAAACACCACAAGACTTACACGGAAGCCTGACGCAGCACCCTTCAACGCTGCCCTCCCTGGCAGGAAAACCGCAACCCCACACCCTCTCTTCTCTCCACTCTATTTATCTAGAATTATCCTCCCATGTATATATCGCCGAAGCTGTTCTGCTTGACAAACTTTTTTACTTTTTGCTATACTTTT
>JAITOJ010000131.1 GCA_031290005.1 Treponema sp.
ATGTCTTGGGGGCTTTCGGAATTCCTATTTTCGGTGATAGCCCACAGAGAGGGTTGGGGTTTGCGGTTTTCCTGCCAGGGAGGGCAGCGTTGAAGTGTGTCGCGAGTTTTGCGACAGTCTCCGTGTGGGGATTGAGAGATTGATTCCGTCTGTCCGCGCCGTTCATCATGCGGGAGAGTATAGCAAGAAATAAAAAAGGATGTCAAGCAATCGGTTGTGGGCGATGATGTTATCCGTGATTTGGGGGAAGATGTCTGCTTGCCGGGAACTTGCCAAAAGCGCATAGCCGCTGCTTTGAGGTAAGCTCCCACAGGGGATTGTCCAGCAGCACAGATTTGTGCTATGATGTTTCTCAAGGAGCACCCATGCCAACCTATGAATATGAGTGTGAGAGTTGTGCGCATCGCTTTGAGGCGTTTCAAAAGATGAACGATGCGCCCCTTACCAACTGTCCCCTGTGCAATCAAAAAGTGCGCCGGATATTAAGCGGCGGAATCGGTATTTCTTTTCAGGGCGCCGGATTTTACGTGACCGATTCAAAAAAGCCGGAAAAAGCGGAAAAGCCCGCTGCTGACAAAGCCGATAAAAAACAGCCTTCGCCCGCGTGTCCCGGAGGCTGCCCTCATTGCGAAAAAGCGGCATCTTGATGGTTCCCCATGGCAAAAATACAGAAGTTTTTCTGCGAATTTTGTAAAGCCGAAGTTCCCCAGAACGCAGGGGTCTGTCCCGGTTGCGGCAGAAAATTTTCCGCTGTCCGGTGCCCCAAGTGCGGCAAAACCGGCTCCCATGAAAAATTCAACAACGGCTGTCCGTTTTGCGGGTATGCCGCCAAGCGGGATGCACCGGCAAAACCTGCCATTATTTTGGATTCTCCCGGTAACCGAGCTTCCCCAAAATCTTTCGTCTGGATTTTTTATGTTGCTGCTGTCGCGGCATTAGGTGTTTTTGCGATACTATTGTTTGTTTTTTAGATTTCGCTCTTGTCAGTTTTACGGATTTCACCTATACTTATTTAGCAATGGCTTTGTCAAAATACTATGTAGGCAATTTTAATGACCTTCTTGAAACGCTCAGTGCGCCATTTTCCGATACGGTGGTGGAAGCCTATATCCGAAGGTTGCTTTTTCATTATAAGGGACAGTTCCAAGAAGAAAACATCCAGAAAATAGCGGCGGAGGCGGTGGAAGAAATCATAAATGTGGGTGATATAGTTTTTGATTCTGAAAATCAGAAGAAAAAATTTGATACCTGTTTTGAGCGGTTATTTAATAAAACAGCGGAATCCTATAATTTTTTTACTGACCAGATGACCGGAAATGCCCGGAATCAATTGCTGGATGTTCTGGATCGGTACTATTTCTGGCTGTGTGATGTTGAGGCCGAAACAGAAAGTGTGTCCCCCCAAACTGTGGCGCAGCTTGTTCAAATAGTAGAGGGTTTGGTTGATTCTCTGGCTTTACTCAACCGTGGAAAGGCGCCTGACGAAGAAGTCCTCACTGAGATTCTTGATGAATTGCCGACTACCGATGAATCCCTGGAAGAACTTAAAACAAAGATTTCTGCGGACAGCAATGATACTCGCCGGAATTTCCGGCTGGTCGAACTGGAGCCATAGTTAGTTATTTCTATTTTGCAAGATATTTCTTCAACTGCCACAACATATACAAAGGAATGTTTTGCACCTCGCCGGCAGGGGCGATGTTTTTCAAAGAAGTCTTCACTGCCAGCGGCGGAGCGTACTTTTTCCGGTATTCCCCCAGGGACTTGGCCTTGTCGTTCCGCGCTGACTTGACCTCAATGGGCACGATGTCCGCCTCATTCTGGATAATAAAATCGACCTCAGCGGTGTTACCGGACTTCCAGTAAAACGGCGCGGTATTGTAGAGAGTCACCAGCTCGCTCAGCACAAAATTTTCCGTTAATGCGCCCTTAAATTCCTTGTATGCGGCGGTGTTTTCCAAAATGACCGATGCGGGCAGCCGGGACATTTTACGCAGCAACCCCACGTCCGCCATATAGAGCTTGAAAAATGTGGAATCCGCGTAGGCCGAAAGAGGCATAAAGGGCTTTTCCACCTTGGCCACCTTATAGGCAAGCCCGGCCCCCAAAAGCCATTCCAGGGCATCCTCCAAATCCTTTGCCCGGCGGCCCTTTTTCACCTGGCTGAAGATGAATTTGGTGTTCTCCTTTGCAAGCTGGCCGGGAATGGAATGCCAAATTTCAGACAGCTTGGGAAACTCGTTAGCGGGCGCGTGTTTGGCAAAGTCCAGTTCATAGCTGTCCAGAATTTTTTGCTGTATGGTCTCCACTTTTTCAATGTTCTGAAACTCAAGCCAGGAAGCAACGGCTTCGGGCATACCGCCGGTTATATAGTAGGTTTTCAGATACCGCTCCAGTTTGCCCGTAAACGCCTCTGAAATTTTCTTGTCCGCCGGAAGATTTTCCAGATACTCCCAGAGCAGAGCCTCGTTATTGGCAGAGAGGAACTCGGAAAAACTCAGGGGATACAGGGTCAGGAAGTCAATTTTGCCCACGGGAAAAGAAAGAGGCTTTGAAAGGGCAAGCCCCAACAGGGAACCAGCGCAGACGACGTGATATTCCGGCGCATTTTCGCAAAAATATTTAAGGGAAGTCAACGCCCTATTGCAAAACTGAATTTCATCGAAAATGACCAGGGTTTTTTCCGGATCAATAGGTTTTTGGCGCATAACCCCCAACTCCGAGATAATGCGGTGAGCGTCCAAATCGCCGTTAAATATGGCGTGCAGGGCGTCATTGCTTTCAAAATTGCAGTACACCATGTCGCCGTAATGAGCAGCGCCGAATCCTTTGAGCAAAAAGGTTTTTCCGCACTGCCTGACCCCTTTGATAATCAAAGGCTTTTTACCGGGGTTTTCTTTCCACCTGACGAGTTGTTTGACTAAATTGCGTTCCATAGGACTATTATACATTTATCTATGAAATTTGTCAAGGGAAATTGCGTTTTTCCTATGAAAAAAATGTTTTATAACACGCATTTTTCATAGGAAAAAGGTCAGTATACCCCCAAAATCCTTTCCAGCCGCGCGCGGCCAATGCTTTTCATAAAACTGGCCAGCCGGGGCCCCTGGTCTTTGCCGATAAGTACCTGATACACTGCGGTAAAGAGCGCCTTGGGTTCCAGGGACAGTCCGTTTGCTACGGCGTAAATCGCTTCGGAAAGCTGCTTTTCTTCCAGGGTGTCCATCACAGGAAGGATTTCGTTCTTGATTTTGCGGATTGCCGCCAGCTCTGCCCCGGAGTCCTCCCGGAGCGGTTCCGCCCTGGTTCCGTCCAGGCGCAGGGCGAACTTGAATTCCTCAGGCGCGCATTCGGTGACCCAGTACCAGGCGCACTTTGAGCGTGTCCGCACCCGGTCTTCCTGTTCAGGTTTCAAGTTGCCCTGGGGAAGGTTTGCGGTACCGCCTTTTTCGCGTAAGTAGGCGATGACCGCCCCGATGTCCCCGGAGTTAATTTGCAGCAGGTTGCACAAATGGCGGAAAGGGATTTGATAGGGCATGGATTCAGGCATACCGTCCACTTGGGAAAGCTCGTAGATGCGCCGTTCCTTGGCGTAGACTTCGTCGTTTTTGGCTGACTGCGCACTCCAGGCAATACGCTCGGTTTTGTCGTAGTCCTCGTAGGTTTTGAGCACGTCCAGGTCAAAGCTGATGGAAAACTCCGTGTTTGGCCGGGTTCCGGCGAACAGGTATCGGGTGATTTCCGGCTGGTACACGTTGAGCACATCCTCCAAGTTGATGACCTGGCCCTTGGATGAAGACATTTTGCCCGGCGAGCCTTTGATGCCGATAAAGTCGTAGCGGAAGGTTTCCGGAGCGCTCCAGTTATAGATTTGCTGAGACACCAGCCGGGCCGTGTCAAAGGAACCGCCGTGGCTGTGGTGATCTTTGCCCGCGGGCTCGAACAGGGTCTGCTCGTGCTGCCAGCGCATGGGCCAGTCAACCCGCCAGCCCAGCTTGAGGTTTTTTGCGGTGCGAATGTCCGCAGTCTCGGTGTGGCCGCAGCTTGCGCAGTGATAGGTGACGCCGTAGTCGCCGTCGTAGCCGTCGATTTCCGTGGTGTCTTTGCTGCATTTGGCGCAGAAGGCCGCCACGGGCCAGTATTCTTCGCTGTCCGGGATTTTGTGCTGGTCGTCCCGGTAGTGGTTCAGGCAGTCCTTGATTTTTTGCCGGTTTTGCAGGGCGGTCTTCATGCCCTCGGCATAGCGGTTGGCTTGGTAGCGCTGGGCCTGATACAGGTATTCCGGGTGGATGCCGACCCTGGGCAGCATGGTTTCCACGTCCGCCTCGTGGTGCCGGGCATAGGACTCGTCCCGGCCAAAGGGGTCGGGTACCTGGGTGATGGGAAAGCGGAGGTATTTTTCAAGCTCTTCGGGATGGGGCATATTGGCGGGCACCTTGCGGAACACGTCGTAGTCGTCCCAGGAGTAGATGAAGCGCACTTTTTTGCCCCGATCGCGCAATGCCCGGACAACCAGGTCGACCGAGATGATTTCCCGGAAGTTGCCGATGTGCACCGTCCCCGAGGGGGTGATGCCCGACGCGCAGGTATAGAGGGGCAGGTCGCCGCGCTCGCGGATGATGTTCTCCGCGGCCTGGTCTGCCCAGTGAAGGTTCTTTGGTACTACATCGTTACTCATGAGGATAGTGTAGTGGAAAGGGGGGAGGAAAGCAAGATGCTCTTACAATATCTGTATCGCAATAACCGCGCAGGCCTCCGCGTCCGCCAGAGCATGGTGGTGGCGTTCCAAATCATAACCGCAAGCCTTTGCCACCGTAGGCAGCCGGTGGTTGGGCAATTGCCGCCCGAATACACGCCGGGCGGCAACGCAGGTGCAGTGAAAGGGATATTTGGGATAGTCCATCTCGTAGGCCGCGTGAGCCGCCCGGAGGCAGCCTTCGTCAAATTGGCTGTTGTGGGCAACCAAAGGCAGCCCGATGATTTTGGGCGACACTTCGGCCCAGACTTCAGGAAAGGTCCTGGCGTTCACCGTATCCTTATGGGCAATACCGTGTATGTCATTGGTGAACCAGGCAAGGTAGTAATTCGGTGTGGGGCGGATGAGGCTGTAGTAGGTGTCCGCAATCTGGCCGCTCCGCACAATCACTATGCCCACGGCGCACACGCTGGACTGGCTGTGGTTGGCGGTTTCAAAGTCAATGGCCGCAAAGTCTGTCATATAAAACTCCGCTGGCGAATCAACCTGCGGATTCGTCAATCTTCTGGGGCGGTAATTCCGGCGTAGCAACTGACGGGTGAGTAAGCTCAGTATACAGGGCGGAATTGGAAAGCAGCGCCTTGATAAGCGCAATCACCGACGCAATATAGTAGACCATATCAATTAAGGCGGACACCATGCCGGGCAGAGCCGTCTTGGTTTCAGGCACAACCAGCGCTCCGGCCTCGGCGGTAATGCCCAGAACGGATAAATCCGGCATAACCGGCGTAAAAAGCACGAAATTCAGGACATACAGGCCAAGGGCAATAAGAAGGCTGATTCCGCCCGCGCGAAGACAAAGCTCCAGCAGATGCAGTTTGTGTCCGCGCATCAGGCGGGCACTTTTTTTAAACGCTTCCCGTGAGCGCATCTGTGGATTGGAGAACAGTTCCAGCCACACAAAAGCAAAGGGCAGCAGGGCAAGCAGGATACACACCCCATAGAACAGCATGGCCGTGAGGACCAACCGGGACAGGCCGGTCACCATGCCGGGAAACGCCCCGCGAAATGCCAGGGCAAATATCACGCACAGCAGACAGACTCCGCAGTCGATGGCGAAGAAGATGACCGCCGCGCCCCCCACCCGCCGAATGTCCCGAAACCCGGAAAACAGGTCGCCGATGATGGCCCGCCTGCGGGTATAGAGCTTGTACATGATAACTGAAAATCCGTACTGCACCAGCAGCAGAAAAATACCGGCAAGGATGAGCAAGGGCAGGGCGAACAGAGACGGCATAGTTTGCACCAGGGCAAACACACAGAAGATAATCAGGATTTGGGAAATCAGCAGCACTCCGGTGGCAAACACTGCCCTGTAGGCGTTTGCCTTAAAACAGTGGTTTATCCGCGCCGCAAGCGCGGCAGTGTCTTTCATAACCGGGATAGCCGCGCGCCTTACGCCGACTTTTTTTCCATCAGCAGGGATACGCTGGCCAGTTCCGCACGGTTGACGATTTCCTCGGTGATGAGCAGGGACTGATGCCCGCCCAGGGACGGCACTTCAAACATGATATCCATCAAAAGCCGCTCCACAATGGCCCGCAGTCCCCGCGCTCCGGTCTTCTGCTTGATGGCGATTTCCGCGATGGCGTCGATGGCGCCTTCGGTAAACTCAATGTCCACATTGTCAATGGCGAAAGACGCCTGGTACTGCCGGACAATCGCGTTTTTTGGCTCCGTCAGAATCCGCCGGAGGTCGTCCTTGGACAAGTCCTTCAGGGCCACCGCCAGGGGCAGCCGCCCGATAAGTTCCGGGATAAGGCCGAATTTCACCAGGTCGTCCGGGGTCACCTTGTTCAGCATCTCCATCTTTTCCTTGTCGCTGATACCGATGGACAGGGCTCCAAAGCCCACGCTCCGTTCGGCAACGCGGTTTTCAATCACCTTGTCCAGGCCCACGAACGCCCCGCCGCAGATGAACAGAATATTGGTGGTGTCGATGTCAAGCATTTCCTGATTCGGATGCTTACGGCCCCCCTGGGGCGGCACGCTGGCCTTGGTTCCCTCGATAATCTTGAGGAGCGCCTGCTGCACCCCTTCCCCGGACACGTCCCGGGT
>JAITOJ010000053.1 GCA_031290005.1 Treponema sp.
TAAAATCGTTGGATATTTCATTTGCCCGTACCGCCAATGCCCCATTCATAACCTTCACCTCCTGTAGATTTCCTTTCGGGCTGACAGCCCGGAAAACAACATGCGGTGAGTATAGCAAAACAGGGGAGCGGGTGTCAAGAGGGCGGCGTGAATTGCGAATTGCTGGTATCTAACCTTCTAACACCACCGCGTCGCGCTGGGCAATCAGGCTCAGTTCCGCTGCTTTGAAAGCGTGTTCCTGGGTCATGGCGTTTTCCGTGCGGTTCAGGCAGTCCAGAATCAACTGACCGAAATAGGGATACCCCACTTTGCCGTTCACGTTGTAATACGCCTCTTCCTTGCCGTTCGCCAGAAACACATGCCCGCCGCCAGAATCTTTGATGCCCAGGTTCATATACTTGCGCTGTTCGATAAATCCCTCAGTTCCCAGGATAAAGAGCCTGCCGTCCCCCCACATTTGAAGGCCCTCCGGGGTGAACCAGTCCACCCGGAAGTAACCCGTGGCGTTGTTGTCCAGCACGATTTCCGCGTCCCCGAAATCATCCAGTTCAGGATACTGGGGGTGATTATAATTGGCAATATGACTCCGCGCCACCTTGCCGTCTTTCGCGCCGGTATAATAGAGGATTTGTTCCACGTTATGACTGCCGATGTCGCAGAGGATGCCTCCGTAGTTCTTCTTGATAAAGAACCACTCGGGCCGGCCGCCTCCAAAGCGTACTGACGAACCCAGACGATGAGGCCCGAACCCGATAACCTGTATGACCCTGCCGATAGCCCCCTGCTCAATAAGCTGACCGGCGAACACCGCGGACTCCACGTGAATCCGCTCGCTGTAATAGACCGCGTACTTCTTGCCGGTTTTCTCCGCCATGTCCCGCGCCTGGGAAAGCTGTTCCAGAGTGGTCAGGGGCGCTTTGTCGGTAAAATAATCCTTGCCCGCGGCCATGACCCTCAAACCAAGGGCGCAGCGCTCACTGGTCATAGTTGCCCCGGCAACCAGCAAGACTTCCGGGTCATTCAAAACCGCTGCCTCGCTTGCAACGGGTTTTGCGCCCGGAAACGCCTTGGCAAAGTTTTGCATATAGTGCGGGTCAGGGTCATAGTAGCTTTTAAGCACTCCCCCGGCCTCGATTAACCCATTGCACATACCGTAGATGTGCCCGTGATACAAGCCGACCGCCGCGAATATAAATTCGCCGGGTTTCACCACCGGGGCAGGTTTCCCCTTGGGCGCGTAAGTCGAACCGTCGCTCACAACTGCCATATTATTTCTCCTTTTTATAGTCAGCGCCGGTGGTAATTTCACCGGAAAAATCTGTTACAGAAGCGGATTTCTCATAAAACCGCGGAACATTCGCCAGGATTCCCTTTACGGTATAAAAGGAGTCGTCTTTTTTGAGCGGCAGCTTCACGGTACTTTCAGTCGTCCCGGATTTATATATCGCGGTAATCAGTTCCACGGTATTGCGCCCGTCCCAGCCCGTAATCGCGGGACGACCGCCGGTTTCCAGTGCGGCCAGCACGTTTTCAATCTCGCCTGTATGCACCGTATAGCGCAGGGGCGGGATGGCTTCCACGAAATCAGTGAGCCGCTTCTCCAGAGCTTCGTCGTGTTCCTTGAGCGGGAAAGCGTTTTGCCCCGCCACATTGGCGCAGACCTTCCAGGGAGCGGAAATCCGCGCCTTTTCACCCTGAAAAATAAGCTGCTGCTCCTCGCCGTGGTGAATCACCGAACTGGTAATCTGGGCAAGGGCGCCTTTCGGATATTGCAGCACCGCCACAGACACATCCTCCACCTCGGCATTGTGGTGCGCCGCGTTACTGATGACCGCGGTCACCTTTTCGGGCATACCCATCATCCAGATGAGCATGTCTATATGATGCACCGCGTGATTCAGCGTACAGCCGCCGCCTTCGGTTTCCCACTTGCCCCGCCACCACAAATCATAGTAATGCAGGCCCCGCCACCAGAAAGAATCCACCTGGGCATGAAGCACCCGGCCAATCATGCCCGAGTCAAGCGCCTTTTTGACCGCCGCAATGGGGTCGCGGAAACGGTTTTGGGCAATACAGGCCAGGGTTTTGCCGCTCGCTTTTTCGGCGGCCAGCATAGCGTCGCATTCTTCCAGGCTTGCGGCCATGGGTTTTTCCACAATCACACTGCATCCCGCTTCCAGGCAGTCAATGGCGATTTGCGCATGGCAGTACGGGGGCGTGCAGACACTCACCACGTCGATTTGCCCCTTCATGGCTTCCAGCATGGCGGTGTGATTGTCAAAAACCCGCGCGCCCTCAAGAGCGAATTTTGCTTTTTGTTCTTCAGCTTTCGCGGGAACAATGTCACACAGCGCCACAATCCGGCACCGTTCAGGAAAGCCCGCATAGGCTTCCGTATGGAGATGGGAAATATTACCGGTTCCCACAATCGCGACACGAATCATTTTTTCCTCCATGAATCTATAAATCTATCTGTTTAACGGCTCTGCCGTCCGGTTCTATCGTCCCGCCGGGTATTTCGCGTCTGAACGGAGACGCCGGAAGCCCCTCGCTGTTATACAACTGCCGGTCAGCCGGATTGTCCGCCCAGGCGTATAAAATCTTTTTCGAGCCGGGGAAGCCGCCCAAATCTACCACAAGCCGGTTCGGGGTCTCAATCCGTGCCAAGAGCCGCGTTGGCATCCCCGTTTCAGAGATAACGCTCACAAACACGGGATATTCAGGGGAAACAAGCCCCGTCTCATTCCGCGCGGTCAGCCCCGCGCCGCAGTTATCGAACTCAAGAATCAGGGTATCCTTCCGCCGCCAAAGGCTCCGCAGCGTCGGCCCCGGCGAGGTGTTTGTGCCGTGGTACGCCGTTTTTTCCGCGGCCAGGGCAAGGCGCTCCCCCACCCCTTTTTTATTTACCGGATGCAGGTCATTCCATTCCCCCAAGTCAAGGCCCGTTGCCATGCCCGTCGCAGGAAGAGCCAGCGCTTCTTGCTGGGCTTCCCGCACCTGGGCCCAGGTGCTTGTTTCGGTATTTTCCCCAGGTTTTCCGAAAAGGGGAAGCTGGACAAACAAAAACGGCAGAGCCGGATTCTTTGCCCAGACACGCCAGTCTTTTATCAGAGAAACAAAAAGCGCGGCGTAATCGGCGGAGTTTTTGTCGTTGGACTCCCCCTGATACCAGATAACGCCCGCAAAGGGATACTCCAGAAGGGGCGCAATCATGCCGTTAAAAAGCCCCATGGGCTGCCAGTGAAAGAAAAAATCTTTGGGGCGGGTCACCGTCCGCATACCAATTTTGTATTTCCATTGTCCCGCCAATTCCACCGCCCCCCAGATGGAAAAGAGCCGGAAGGGTTTGTCTGTGGTGATTCCCCCGTCCCCGCCGCCTGAGACCACCCGGATGGTAATCTGATTCTCCCCTTCCCGGAGCAGTCCGGCGGGAATTGCATATTTCCGGGGCGGATAGCGGTAACCCGTACTTCCAATCTCCACGCCGTTAATGTACGCCTGGTCGGAATCCACAATCGTGCCGAGCCAGAGCCCGGCTTCCTTCCCGCCGCATCCTTGGGGGACAATAAACCGGCGGCGGAGCCAGAGGGCACCGCAAAAGCCTTCCAAGCCGTTGGTGCGCGCGAAATCTCCGGGCAGACCGATTTCCCTCCAATCCGAATCATCCATGGCGGAGGAAGCCCAGCTTTCCGCCAACCCTTTGTCGTTGTTCCGCACACACCTTTCCCATTCACATATGTCCGCCGCGGCTTTTGTAAGAATTTCCTCCCGCAGCCCGGAATCGGCATATTGTTCACCCAGAGCAACAGTCCGGGGAAATTCCGCCAGAGCTTCCCGGCTCATAAAAGCTTCCGCCGGAGCGCCTCCTACCGCGGCGACCATGAGTCCCACAGGAACGCCCTGCTTTTCGGCAATCTTTTTTGCGAAAAACCACGCGGTTCCGGAAAAATTCAGAAGGCTTTGGGCATCCGCCTGAACCCAGGGGACTTTGGGCGCTGCTGTTCGCGGCCCGGAAAAATCCCAGGTATACGGCAGCATATACTGGCGGATACAGGGGAACGAAGGGGCAGTCAGTTCTTCGGGAAAATCATCTTTCAGGCGCGTTATGGGCAATTCCATATTGGACTGCCCGGCGCACAGCCACACATCTCCCACATAGACGTCCTCCAGGCGAGCCGTATCCGCGCCGTCAGAACCAACAGCTTCCAGAACAAAAGGCCCGCCAGATGCCGCGCTCTCCAGGAGAATGTACCAGACGCCGTCCGGGTCTGTTTGGGTTCGGTATGTTTTACTCAAAAAGGAAAGGGTAAGCCCGGTCGAGGGAAGATACTTCCCCCGCACCGGAAACCGCGCCCCCCGCTGAATTACCATCCCCTCAGCGACAGGGGCGAAAAACTCAATCATAGTAAACTATTACGGCTCAAAATATTTTTCCGCCTTCTCGTTGATTACGAGCTGTGCGCCCGAAGCGAGCCAGTCTTTAAGCGCGTCATCGTATGTTTTGTCAAAATTCGCGGGCGCGCAGGTGACGCTTGAAGCCATGAGAGTGACGCCTTTTTCAACCAGGGTCTGGGTCACCGCGCCGCCGGCGGTCAGGGCCACGGGAACCACCGGGCCGGGCGCCGCGTTGGTCATGGCGATATTGTAGGCATTGGCAATCATGTCAGCGGGCCAGGAATAGGCGTTGGCAAGAGCGCGGGCAGTCAAATCCGGGTCGTTCAAATCAAGGCCGTTGATATGAATGGTATAGTCGATGTTTTGGGCGCTGTTCTGAATCCAGAGGCCCGAGGTCGACTTAATCTTGGGGATACCGTCAATCACGTCATGGGTAGTGCCCTCTGGCCCGATTTGCAGGAAATTATAATTTTCATACCGGGCAAGCCAGTTGATATACCGCATGGCGGCGTCAGTGTCTTTGCAGGAAGCGGGAATAAAATAGTTCACCCCCGCGGCGTCATAGGCGATTTTGCGAGTCAGGCCGTCGGAACTGACCATGCAGTCCACAGGCACCAGTTCAGCGCCGGGCACGTTTTTCACCAAATCCGCCAGAGCGCCGGGGCTTTCCCGGTAAATGTGATCCCAGTTGTGCCCCAGAGCGCCGACAAAACCGGCCTTCACCTGATTAAAGAAATCATCGTCGGACTTATACAGGGGGAAATCCCGGTCAATCAAGCCGGCGTGATACATTCTGTTCAGGAACCGGAAACCTTCCTTGTAGCCAGGAAGCAGGAAATACCGGTCGGCGGCGGTAGTAACCCAGTAATCCCGGGCGCTGATGTCCGGGTCGATGAAAGACTCCAGGATGATACCGGCTGTCCAGCGGATGTCGTTGGTCATGCTGAAAGGAATCACCTTATCCTTGCCTACGTTGCCGGGGTCTTTTTCCTTGAAGGCAACTAGGGCGTCATAAAACTCCTGGGGAGTGGTGGGCAGGGGCAGGCCCAGCTTGTCCAGCCAGTCCTTGCGCATAAACAGATTAAGCCGCGCGGTATTCATGCGCCGGGCGGGCAGGGAAAATACCTTGCCGGTTGCGGTGTCCTGATTGCGCCGGATAAAATCCCGTCCGGGAAGCGCCTTGTCCGGCCCCAGAAAGACTTTCAGGTCTCTGAGGGTGGTGTCAAGATACGGGCCCATGTCAAAAAGCCCGCCCAAATCACGGTAGTTTCCAATTAACTCACCGGAATAGGAAAGGCACACATCCGGGGGATTCCCGGCAGCCATCAGGTTATTGAGAGCGGTATTTTCGTCCCACCGGGACACAGAAACAAAAGTGACCTTGATGTTTTCATCTTTCAGAATCTTTTCCTGAATCCACTTTGTCCAATTATTGTTGGTGGGGTCAGACTTGCCGCCGTCGGTTCCCCGGTCAAAAATTTCCACAGTGATTTCCGCCGGTTTTCCCGAGCCGGGACCAGCGGAATTTTTTCCCTTGCAGCCAACAGCAAAGACCAACAGTCCTGCCAGCAGAGATGCAAAAACAATTACAGTGATTTTTTTCATACGTTCCTCCATAGTACAGAGATAAATTAATGTTATTTTACTTCACTATCGGGAGTAACCGCAATGGCAAAACACAAGAAATAAAGTACAAATTACAGATGAAACACTCAAATTCAAAACTTGAAATTGAACTAAACCACATTCTTCACAGAGCGTTGATTGCCGAAGCAAACCAGATCACGCGGCTGGAAAACCAGTTTTTAACTTTGTTCACCGCTTCCTGATAGGTCGCCGGGTAGGTGTTGACCGGAAAATATCCTCCGCTCGAAGAAAGCGGCGCTTCAAAGCTCCACACCGGGGTATTGGCCTTGAGAATATCCCATTTCTGGAAATTCTTCTGCTGCGCTCCCCCGTTCAAATAGGCGGCGCGGGTGTCGATAAAGCCGCCGGAAACGTACAGGGCCTCCACTTCCGCTTTTTTGGCGTTCCACCGGGCCTTCACCGCGTCCACAAAGGCGGGGTCTTCAAAGAACCGGTTTATCCAGACCGCGCCCTGGGCGGCGGCGCCCAATCCCCAGCCCGGCAGCCAGGGCCAGGGATTACTGCTTGCGGGCGCGGCTTTTATCCAAAAACCTTCGGCTGTGTCGCAGGTGTCGTAGTTGATGTTTCCAAAGGCCATATCAAAATCCCAGAGGGGGCCAAAAAAGTATTTACCCGCATCGGGTTTGTAGTAAACATAGACGCTGCTGTAGAAATTGGCGTCGTGATTTTTGGTGATTTCATTCACCAGATACCAGTCGACGATGGAATCCACGTCAAAGTATTTCCGGTATCCCTCAGGGCCGGCAAAGTTCGCGGCGTAGAGGGCATTTTCCGCGGCCTGTACATCGGCTTGAACCTTCTGCCAGACCGTTTTGCTGGTCTCTTCAATGACCGTATCCAGGGCCTCGTCGGGGTCGGAGCAGGAAAAAACGACCTTTTTTGTGGTGGTAAAATTAAACAGTTCCCCTTTCCGCTGGTCAACTTCGATAACATAGCCGCCGCCGGGATTATCCGCCGCGATTTCATCCCCCACGCTCACCCGGTTTTCATCAAGTTTAATAGCCTCTGTAAGCTGATACAGCCCTTGATACACACCGTTCATATACAGGTCAACCGCTTGCGAACGGGGCGTCCAGGCCAGTCTGTCAAAAATTTCCCCCATTTTGAAGGCAATTTCCGTGCGGAGCAGGCTTTTATCCGAGTGGTTTGCCAGAAGATTCCAGCGTTTATGACTGGGCATACCAAGGATGGATTTTTTTGAATTTAGTTTGAGGGCAAAGGGTTTTTTGTTAAAGGAAGTCCAGGTGCTGTTTCCCCGGCCCTTAATATCGGTGGTTCCAGACAGCAGCAGCTCCCCGGCGGTGTCAAAAAGCTGATAGCCTTTTCCCACAATCCAGGTCTCGGTGTTGGTAACGGATTCTTTTACGATGTCAAGCGCCACAACTGGCAGTCCTGTCAAAGTGACATAAGACGGAAGGTCATTCGCCGGTTCCTCAGGCGCCGCCGGATCTTTGACAACCACCGGATTCCAGGTTCCGGCGGCGCTGTTCCGGGGCCGGTATAACGCCAGTTCCTCATCGGTGACGCCTTTATCCGGGGCGCGGTAGTCTATGCCCTCAAAATCAGCCGCGTTGTTATCCGTGTCAACAAGGCTGATTCGCCGGGCAGCTTTCTGTTTGGAGAGCAAAAAGGGAAATTCGGTTTCATAGCCGTCAATAGCGAGTTTTTTCGGGTCACCGGCTTCCAAATCTTTTGAGTCGTTATCCGCGGAACCGAACATATCGGTATACCCCGCGGCTGTTGTTCCGTCCCCGTCGGTATTAAAAGGATTCGCCACAGTGAAGGCTGTGGTATTTTTTACCACGCAGACCTTGAATGTTTTGTTGCTGAAAATCTTGTCAGCCCAGGTTATGTCCGCCTTGCCGGCCAGGTCGAGCCGGGGAGCCGTATTTGTTGGCGCGCCCAGAATCAGGAAAGAAGATTTCGCGGGAATGGTTTCCCCGGACAAATCCAGCGCTTCCCATTCGGTTCCGCCCTCGCTGTATTGCAGGGAATATCCCGTAAGGTCAACCGGAGAATCAGTGTTGTTATACAATTCAACAAACGAATGAGACACCGCTCCATCGGTCTTGTCCCCAGTGCCATAGGCTTGCAGGATGAGTAATTTCCCCGCCTCTTTCGTGTCCGGATCTGTTGTGATATCGCAGCCTGCGCACAGTATTCCGAACGCCAGCGCCGCAAAGAAGATACCCGCAAAAAATCGGTTGTGTTTCATGTATGACTCCTTGGGCTTAGAGTATCGAGAAATAATACCATACACAATGGAGAAAAAAAAGAAACATAGTGTAAATTACCGGCTTTTTTGAAAAAAAACCAGAAGCCTTGATTTACACATCAAAACTCCTTCTTCAAAATGATACAGATAGTATCTGGCCTAATCCTCGCTCGCCTATTTCCAGGATAAAAACATCAGGTTCCTGAGATAAAATATAATTGTAATTTTTTTTGCCGCCCTCATCCCAAACATATTCAGCAGCAGAAAAAATACAAGAAGTAAAAGGCTCAAGAGTCAGAAAGAAAGAATCTCGGAAAATAAGCGCTTTAGGCAGACGGTTATCCAGGTTTAGCGTACTTGCACTGAACCTCCCCGGTTCAATATCCGCCCGCGCGGCAGTTTCTTCCGCAGTCCGCTTCTCGGTTTTTTTAATATATCTATAGTGACTTTCCCAACCGTCAAAGGGTTCAATTTTTAGTAATTCAGCAGGATGTATATCTTTTTCCTTAAGAGAAAGATATGCTATACTATCCTCACCGGTGTCCCGATAAACACTATATTTATATTCTATGTCAGGAATGTTTGGAAAATCCGGTTTTAGTATATTGTATAACAATTGATATACATAATACGCTCCAAGCTCATTCCAGTGGGTTCCGTTAGGATAATACAATGGCTGTTCATGCTCAGGTTTTTTTGAAACAAGATAATCTCTGGGGTACATTACTTTTCCCCTCAAATATTCAGGCAAGGCATTTATTACCTGATCAGCTTGCGTATTTCCTTCTGGTCTGGGAAACGGATACTTTTCAGGATAAATCGAGTGTTTTTCAGGGGCAATCAAAAATAAAAATCTAATACCGTGGCTGTCGCAAAAATAATCAATTTCCACGATTTTATCTATTGTCGTCTGCAATTGTTTATCCGTTAGAAGATTTTGTTTAAGAAAATCAGAAAGGCTATCACCGTTTCGTTTGTTTATGTAAAACAACCAATTGTCTTTTCCCACAAACACATCGTCATTATGTTTATTTTGCAATACATAATAACTAAAATTATTCATCATGGTAATATATTGGTCTCTAAAACCAAACCGGTCGTTCAGATATTTATCAATATATCCCGGCATCTTCATAATGGATTTTACATTTAATTTGCCGTCCGCGACAAGAGAAACAGGGGGAATACTTGCAAGCACTCGTTTTTCCGTCTCCGATATTGTACTTTTTCTATCCATCAAAATGAGGGGAACTATAATAATACCAATGAATAAAAATATAAAAATGATGCGCAAAATTTTCATACCGCCTCCGATCTATCAGAACCTGAAATACAGGAATGGATTATATGCATCCACCGCCAGCCTGCCAATGGATAAAAGAAGCAAAGCAATTAAAAGCGTATATTTAACCGCGCTTGTAAATATATTTACCGGGATACGCAGTTTTCCCCACCAGGGAAAAGCGAAAATCAGGCCGCAGCCCAGGAAAATATAGAACTGGGTGTTGGCTAAAAGAAGCAATTCCACTGATGCCTGGGCTGCTCTGGTAAAATTCAACAAGCTGGAATAAAATACTAAACTTTCTTTAAGAGTCAGATTAAAGAGCATAAATTCAAAAATTATGAGTATGAAAATAAATACCCGTTGTAGAATCGTTTTCAGGATAAAGACCGTCTTTCCTTTATTATCAAAGAAGGAGCTTACCTTGCCGCCAACTGCTTTTTCCAGAATAAGCGTTGTGCCGCAAATCAGGCCAAAAATGATAAAATGATATTCAGCCCCATGCCATAAGCCTATTAAAGCATATACGATAACCAGGTTTACCATCTGCCTGACTTTACCGCACCGGCTGCCTCCCAGAGGGATGTAAAGATAATCTCTGAACCAGGTGGTAAGGGATATATGCCACCGCCGCCAGAATTCGGTAAACGACTTTGAAGCAAGAGGATAGTTAAAATTTTCCATTATGTGAAACCCGAACATTTTACCCATTCCGATTGCCATATCAGAGTAGCCGGAGAAATCATAGTAAAGCTGCAATAAGCTGGATATTACTTCCAAAAGCAGATAGATCGACGGCACACTGGCAAAAGGAAGCGTCAAAACATAATCCACATATTCCGCTAAAATGTTAGCGATCAGTACTTTTTTTGCAAACCCGATTATAAACCGCTCAATGCCCTGGGTAAATAATTCGGGACTATGCTTACGCTCCCTGATTTGCATGTTTATATCGTGATATCTGACAATCGGCCCCGCAATTAACTGGGGGAAAAATGAAATAAATAAACCAAGACTCAGGATATTCCTTTGAACCAGTTCAGGCTTTCTGTATACATCCACAAGGTATGAAATTGACTGGAATGTATAGAAGGAAATGCCCAGGGGCAATACAATTTTTGAAACGGTAACCTGAAATTCCGGTACATGAACAATTTTAAGTATTGAATTCAGTATCTGAGCGGAAAACCCCAAATACTTAAAACAGAACAGCAGCAGTAAATTGATGCTGACCCCTAAGGCAAGGGAAAACTTTCTTTTTGAAACTGAAAAAAAAGTATTCCCTATCAATAAACCTATATCATAATTCAAGATGATAGAACAGACCATGACAAGAACAAATTTCGGTTCTCCCCAAGCATAAAATAGCAAACTTGCGATAAGCAGAATGATGTTTTTCGCCTTTATAAACGGACAGCAATAGTAAACAAGCAGCGTTAAGGGTAAAAAGAGGATAATAAAGGTTATAGAACTAAAAAGCATTCAATTTCAACCTCATGTAGCAAGACTCTTTGCCTGTACTTCTTTTAACCCCAATTCGCTGAGTTTAAATTTCTGCACCTTTCCGCTGGGGGTAATGGGGAATGAATCCACAAAAAAAACATATTTTGGAATTTTAAAAAAACTGATTTTGTCGCGGCAAAAGTCTACAATATCTTTTTCACTGATTGATGCGCCCTCTTTCAAAATAATAAAAGCGCCAATTTCTTCGCCGTATTTTTTTGACGGAATACCCACCGCCTGCACATCCTTTATACCAGGCATGGTATGTAAAAGATTTTCTACTTCTTTGGGATACACATTTTCACCGCCCCGGATGATTAATTCTTTGATACGCCCCTCTATCACCAGATAACCATCGGGCAGCAAGGATCCTAAGTCGCCCGTATGGAACCAGCCGTTTGTATCAATGGCATCCCCGGTGGCTTCTTCCATTTTGTAATAGCCTTGCATAACACTATAGCCTTTTACACAAATTTCACCCCTTGTATTGACCGGGCATTCGGCGTTCTCTGCGTCACGAATGCTTACCGCGATACCCGGAATGGGGATGCCTATGGTTTTAAGTTTTTGATCCGAAGGGTCATTTACAAAAGAATTGCAAATAAGCGGAGATGTTTCTGTGAGGCCGTAACCGATAGACAGCCATTCCAAATGCATTTTTTCTATGAGGTTTTTCGCTAATTCCGGCGGACATAAGGCGCCGCCCATATAGCCGTATTTAAGCTGTGTCGTGCTGAATGTATTAAACAGAGGATGATTCAGCATCGCTATATACATAGTCGGCACCGCATATATCATAGTACAGTTCTCTTTTTGAATGGCGGTAAGGCATATAAGCGGATCAAAATTTTCCATAACAATTGCTTTGGCCCCGAATAATAAAATCTCAATAATTCCATCGGTAAGCGACATAATATGGAATAAGGGCAGGGGATTCAAAACAACCGCATCTTCATTAACATGCGCCATGGTATTGGCATGGCAGGCATTATTGATAATGCTCCGATGGGTAAGCATTGCGCCCTTGGGGTTTCCGGTTGTACCGGAAGTATACATGATACAAAGAATATCAGTATGGTGAACTAATGATTCAGCTTTGTTTAGGTCGCCGCCGGCAATCTGCTTCCCCATTTCCAAAAGATTTTTCAGTGTATACATTCCAGCGTGAGATGTATCATCGATATTTGCTATCATTTTTAAACAGGGAAATTTATTTGATATAAGATCCCCGGGTTCGGCGTTTTTTAGTTCGGGAATCAACTGGTATACCATCTCTGTATAATCCAGATCCCGGTGCCGGTCAATGATAAAAAGACCTTTTAGATCCGCCTGGCTGATAACGTACTCAACCTCATTGCGTTTATAACTTGAATTTATCGGGACAACCACAACTCCTATTCGGGCGGCGGCAAAGAACACCGTAGTCCACTCAGGCACATTGTTTGCCCAAATGCCGATATGGTCTCCTTTCTTAAAACCCGCCGCAAGCAGTCCTTTGGCAAGAGCGTCGGCTTTTTTATCCACATCGCCAAAGGTAAACCGTATGCCCCGATTCGGGAATACCAGAAATTCTTTGCCGCCGCGTGTTGCGGCCTGTTCCCGCAACGCGGCGCTCAAAGTGATTTCAAGTAATGTATTCATATAATTCTCCTTATTTTAGCCTCTTAAAAGTCATCACATGGACATAATCTTCCTGGTTTATTTGCAGCGTATCACCTTTTATAGAAAACGAAGCCGGCGCCTCCCGTCCCAGTACCAGTTTATTATCCCCGGTTACAAAATAATTCATAAAAATTTCGTTATTAACATTTAACTCATTGTTTTTTAGAAAAGAAAAATAAACAGTCTGTCCATTTGAAACGGTTGCCCATGTCCCCAATAATTTATCTTCAGGTTGTGCGCACCCGGTAAAAAAAATCATGGGCAGCGTTAAAAACAACAAAATTGTAACTTTCGTAATCCTATCCTCCGGTTATCAAGATGAACACTATATATTAACGCAAATGATACCAATAGTAAAGCTGCGTAGCGGTAATCGTGTTCCCAAAATATGACGGCGCCCAAGGCCACATGGCTATATGCGGGAATATATCCGTAAGGAGTTCCTGGGATCCAACACTCGCAACAGAACCGTCGGCCATGGATGTATAGGTCTCAAAACCCCGGGGGAAAATTTCTTTCAGATGCCCGGTATTAAGCATAAAAGAGAATTTACCATAGGGTGCATCGTTATCTCCCACAACATCGTCCTGCCGACCGCGCCTGTCTATTGCCTTGGTAACAAGGTTTTTTTTGCCGGTATAGACCGGGTCATAACTCGCCGCCTTATTTTCATACCACTCAATTTGCCACAACTGGGGCGCTTCGCCGCCCATTTCGGTTGCAAAGAGATTCTGCAATGAGAAGACACCGGGTGTGAAGAATTGGGCCAAGTCAAGACCGTATATCTTAACCTCAGCAGTATCGAGTGTCGTTGACACAGGCCAATCCCAGCCCGGAGAAGGCCACACCCAATCCGGATCAATAAAGGTATCGGGGATCTTGTTGGGAAAATAGAATACGCCGTTGCCCTCAACTGCCGCTTTCACCTGGACAATGCCGTTCTTCGCCCAGTTGTTCTTACTGGCGGCCGCAGGAGACCACGAGCTGGAACCGCTGCTATTACTGCCGGTTCCATACCAGTGGGACAGAGAATCGTTTATCATGCCAAAGGCCTTGGTAAAGTCCGATTTAGCCCTGGGCAAGGCGGAAGCGTTTCGTACCCTGAGAAAATTATTCCTGAAGGGCAGCATATTGATAACCGTCGGGTAATCCTTCCAGAGATTCTCCCTGGCTCCGTTCTTAGCCGCAGTATCGAACATTTTTTGGAGCACTTCGTCAAGACCATCTTCCGGCACAATCTGTGTAATGAGCCAATTTCGCAAATCTATGGTCAAATCGTAGGCGGAAAGATATTCAACCGCGGCCTTAATCGCCTCCAAAGTACCAAAGATGTAATCAAGTTCCGCCTTTCCAACGTAGGTCGTTTCCGGCCCGTAGTAGTCGTCCAGTTCAAACCGGGTTTTAAGGCCGGAGTGCAATTCAACCTTCGCGTTTGCCGGAAAAGACGCGGCGCGGCTGACAATGGCCTCATAATCCTTGCCGAAGATATCCCGCTGAATTTTTTCCACCAGAGGATTGAAGCCCACGGTATTGGAAGCAATAATCCCCCAGAAAAGGTGGTTTTTAAGGGTCTGAATATGGGCCGGTTCATGAGAAATGGGAAAATCGCTGTAGGGCGTCACAAACCCCCAGCTTGCGGGACTTTGTTTCGGGACGGTAATGTCCCTTCCCTCATAGCTGGTTTTCCCTATGGTATAGGTCCCGCTATAGGTTCCCCACCATTTTTCTCCCTCCGTATACCCGTCACAAATCCAATCATCCAGAGTACCAGGGGTTGGAATATGGAAGGTACCCAGGAGGCTGCGGACATCCGGGTCAATAAGAAGATTGGCTAGTTTTGCCAGGGAAGAATAAAATATGGCTTCCGGGTCCTGGGGATTCTTTTTCCAGGCCTCCTCATAAAAAACAGACGCCGTATCGTACTGTTTGGCAGTGAGGTAATTCCAGCCGCTTGTCTTGAGTTCGTCAAAATCTTTTGCCACAAATTCAGCCTTCACTTCCACATTTTCGGCGGGCATGGTAAAGGTATAGGGCGGAGTATCCGAAAGCGCCGTTTGGTTTACAAAAAGCGTTCCCGCCTTCAGGTCAAACCCGGGTTCCGGCACCAGAGTCAGGGTAATCGAGGTTCCGGTGGCGGCGGAAAGGGGATTGGAAAAAATGACGCCGTTTTCCAGGCCGGAATCAATATGAATCGAATGCTGTCCCTCTGTTACCGGTACAAAAGCCGCAGTGATACGGGTATTGCTCCCAATTGAAGTCTGGTACCGGGTGCCTTTGATATAGAATGTTTTGCCCATCAAGTCCGGGGCGTCTTCATTGAAGGATGTAAGGCTGTTCGCTTGCAGGGTATAGCCAGGGTCCGGGTTAATATACACCGTAATCCAGTCTCCGGAGATAACGTACTGTTCGCTCAATTTGAGGGAGCCGTTTTGGGGGTTTGGATAGATACGTACCGTATAGACGGATTTGGCGTCCAGCGCCTTCATTGAAATATTCGAGCAGGCAACAATAACAATAACAACAAGCAGGGCCAGTATCCCACCGCAGGCAATAAGTAGTTTTTTATGCATACATACACCCTTTATAAGCTGTAGGTAAAGGAAATGGGGATGGCAATAACCGGGTCGCCTGTGTATTTGGGCGAATATTTGTATGTCGCGGAGCTGGCGTTATAGCTGTAACGATCACTTCCCGGAAACATCATGGAGCATCCCATCCTCATCCTTCCGCCGGCGAATCCAAGCTCCCCCCAAAAGGCGAGTCCGAAATCGGTAAATTCACTGACATCGGTAACGGCCTTATTGGGATTGACGCCTTTCTGAGTCAGCTTGTCCTTCCCGTGAGTTTCCAAGCCGAAATCCACGCCGGCTTTCCAAACGCCTATAGTATAAGAAGGCATAAGCCAAAAATTCAAATCATATCCTGTTTCCGCTGTTTTATCGGAACTTTCTTTTTTGCCGCCAAAGGAAAAGTCCGCGCGGGCCGTGAGATTGAGAGCAGACAAGAAAACCGGCGTCCAGGAACCGGCAAGAGCGATAACAAAGGGATCCTGAATTTCATATTCGTTTTTATTCTGATTCGTGATAGGCTCATAAGCCTTGCCGTCGGTACCCACAACACGAGGATACACTTCAAGATTTATGGATTTTGTGGTATATGCAAAGGGAATCGTTGCGCCCAGATCTATCCTTACCGCCTTAAACCGGTCAAAGAGAAAAGCCGCCTGGATTACATCGCTGTCCCTGTTTGTATTCAGTCCAATGGCAAGCTTCTTTTCGACATTTACTACGGCTGCTGAATTTCCTATTTCACTCCATCTAAACACAGCCCGGTTGTTTCCGATGAACTGCACCCGGGCAAGGCCGGCATCAGGAATTTTCCAGCCGACGGCCACCTGAATGGCCTTATATACGTCAAGGGCGCTCGGAACACGGTCTCCGTCATATTCGGAATAGCTTTCATCATACTTGGTGGAAAGGGTGCTGTTGTCTTCGTTATTAAACAAATTGAGAATAGCCCGCATATTGCTTCCCGGCGTCCCCGGCGCGCTTGAACCGAAAGCGCCCTGTACGGTAAATCCCTGGAACAGCGGCAGACTGTCAAAAGTAACAAAAGGTTCTATTTTAAAATACGCGCCGGCAAAAGCGTCAAATCGCTGGAAGATATTGTCTTCCCCCTTGCCGCCGTTGGGAAGTATCCAGGCGTTGAATTCGGAAGCGCCGAATTTTCCCCGGAGATCTTCCTCCTTGAAGAAACCCGCGGTTAAAGTGAAGGGCTTGAAAGGCCGGACCCAAACTTTCGCGTTGTCCCCGATTCCCGCGGTTATCGCGCTGCCCGCATAGTTGTAGCCCCCGGAAAGGTCTATCTTGAAACCGATTTTTTCAGAAGGGGCTATTCCGTTCACGGTAAAGCCGATGCTGGGGTTGTCGGATGAAGTGTAGGTAATGGCCGAGACAGCCGAATGATCTCCGGAAAAGGCGATGGGAGTCACAACCCCGCGGCCCCAGGCCGAAAAATGTATTTCCCCATACAAAGAAGACGCAAGGGTAATAAAACAAAAAAATAATACATACCGGATATGTTTCATGCTATGTTCCTCATCTTAAAAAAAATAAAACAGAAAACAGGGAACGAATTTCTCCGTTCCCTGTTTCTTACTTCGTAATACAACCAAAAGGCACTATTACAGCGCTTCTGGTGTGTCGATTAAGCCTCTCCAGTCCATGGGTTTGAACCGGGGAACAGTAGGCGCCGCCGCCGGAGTTTTCCAGCCGGTATAGGTAACCGTTACCGACGAAGGAATCGTGGTACCATCGCCGGTTACAGGCGGATTGGGAACCGTCACTCTATCGCTGCTGGTATTGTATTGGGCTCCGCCATAGGTCCAGGGCTTGGGCCGGTTCACTTCGTCCGCTTCATAGGCGGCGATAAGCGCGTCCGGCAGCCTGCTCTTTACACGATCCGCGACAGAGGGATGGTTGGGTCTTCCCCAATTCACGCGGTAATAGTCAAAACGTCCAAGGGGGTCATCCACATGGTATGCGGGATCCCTGAACTTGAAGAGGTTGTAGTCACTGGGAGCAACAGTACCGCTGTCGGGCAGAGCCTCGCCGCCGGCGATACCGGCCTTGGCGTCCATGTCCGCAAAAATCTTGCTCGCATGGTAGTTCCGGTCAGGCGCTTCGTTCCCAGTGTTCGATCCATGGGTTCCCCAAGTGAATATCGCGCCGTTTCGCCAGATATATTTGTACTCGTTCCCTTCCACTTCGCCGAGGAACTTGTACACATCATCAATAATGACCCAGTTGGCAAACTGAGAGTCTGGATTGTTCCGGGGAACGCCAAGACCGTCCTGGAACAGGATGCCCCGGGGCGCCATGAGCGCGGAAAGATAATGCTGGTCAAAGGGGATGGTGCAGAGAATGCCATAGGGAGACCTGAATTCGTTCCCCGTTACGTGGTCCATATCAAGACCGTAGTGCAGGTCCTGGAATTCCCGGAAACGTACCGAGAACCAGCCGGGGGTCTCGTTACGGCCTTCGGAAAGGCTCTGAATGCCGCCCCAGTAGCCATTGTTGCCTGAATACCATGAACTTGGGCACTGCCATCCCACATAGGGGGTGTTATCTTCGTTGTTTCCCAGGAATGGGGACCGTTCATAGCTTTCAAAATACGGGGACCAGCCGCGTACCGTCCGGTATCGGAAATTGTCGGCATTTCCGGCTGAAGGCACAACCGCAGGGCCGTTGCCCGGGGTTTCCTGACCATCCAGCACTTTTTTGACATACCAAGCCTTGCCCTGTAGTTGGGAATAATCCATAACCCCGGGCGCGTTCAGCGGAAGCGGGTCAGCGGGAAGATTGTTTTCCCGGTAACCGGAGGGAGAAATAAAGCGTTCCAGGGCGGGGCCGCCGGAACCGGCTGAACCGATTGCCACATGGCCCACCTTTGCGCCGCCCCTGCCTTCCGCGAAAGACGCGATACACTCAGCGGCTTTTCCGCCTCGGGAATACCCGGTAATACCAACCTTGTTCGGGTCGTACCAGCCCCGGAAGGCTTTTTCGGTTTCCGCGTCAATCGTGCCGTCCCCATTCGAATCTATCCCTTCCATACCGGTCAGGACAACGCTCATGCCCCAGGCATAGGACATATTGCCCGAAGGCGCGTTCGTATCGGTATGGTTAATACCAAAAAGGGTGCATACTGGGCCGGAACCATCGCTTTCAGAGGCAAAGGTGGCGTTATTAAAGGTGCCGGTTCCGCCGGTCCAGTTCGTGCCGCTGGAACCGAAATACAGCCCCAGGTGTCCGCGATCCTCATCGGCCTTGGTTCCAGGAAGGGTCGTGTTGATGGTAAACTCAAAAGACCGCGTCTGGTACGTTACGGTGAAGGTTGTATTGGCATCCCCCGAGTTTGACAAGGTAATATGGACCCCGTCTTCTTCCCTCAGAGAGGGCATAGGGCCGTATTCATAGTATTGCAGGATGCGGGAGATCTCCTTCCGTCGTTCTTCCCAGTCTTCCTTGGTAACAACCTTGTTGCCGTTGGCAAAGTGGAACAGGTCCGGAAACGCGTGCTGGTGCCCCAGCGCGTTCCACACCGCTGTTGTAGGCATTGCCTCAAAGCTGGAAGCGTCAAAGCGGTAACCCGTGTAGCTGGGGTCAGGAACCCCAAAATTGCCGCCCAATGACCCGCCGCCCGGTATTCCGCCCTTGGGTGTATAAATACCGCTGGGAGTCGCCGCCTCGTTTTCGCAGGCGGTAAAAAAGACAAGCGCCGCCATAAGGGCGCAAGCCACAAACATGAATTTCTTCATCATAATCAAAAACCTCCAAAAGTTTTTTGTACGGGTTCCCGCGATTTCCGCGGGAACCCGGTTGCGCAATTCAATTTTGAATTACTCAGTTGACAGTCACCTTGATCAGGTAATATCGGATCAGACCGCTTTCCTCCGGAGTTATCCGGACAGCAAGGAAATTATTTCTATAAACATCAGTTTCCACAGGGAACCCATTGGTTATAGCGCCCGTGCCCTGCCATGCAGCAGGCATGTGCCAGTTCCATGCCTCAAAGCCCGGGGATGAGCCCGACCATTCTTCGTAGGCAATGCCATATTCCGCTGTCGCACCACTTGACAGACCCTGGAGTATAATTTCTCCAGCGCTTTGTGCACCAGTAAGGGTAATCGCGCCGTTGCCTTCGGTAGGCGGAGCATCGGGAGCAGCTAATTTGGGTGTTCCAACACTGGATGACGCAACCCCGCCTACAGTAACGCCGGTAATTTCAGCGGCATCGTTCCCGTAGACTAGAGCAACCTTGTAGTATTGAGCAGGTCCCTGATCATCTTGAGTTAGCCGGACATACACAAACTGAGCGGAGGCAATATTTGCAAGCTCACCAGAAGTATTGGTCCAGTTGGTAACATTCGTGTTAGCCGCGAGAGCAATCGCATAGGCGATACCTGTTGTCCCACTCGAGACTGTCGCATTGACCGTCGGACTCCAGGGGCCTGCCGCTGACATGGTATATATAACCGCGGTTGTACCGGTTACGGCGAGATTGGCATCAGGCAATGGGGTTACGGTACCCCCGGACAGAGTCAGGCCAGTAAGAGCGGCCACGCCTCCTACTCTTATCTGGAACGAGTACCAGTTTTTGTCGAGAAGCCCGTTGGTAACCTCAACCGCTATAAATTCGTTGGTGGGAAGGTTTTGGAAACTAGGACTTGTCTGATAGACCAGGGTGGTGTGTCCGGTAGATTCAACATCTTCCTGCGCCGCGTTCCAATCGGTGTGGCCATAGCGGACGGTCGCTCCCGGGGCCACTGTCCCGATAGCCACCGTCGCGTTAACGCTTGCAGCGCCAACCGTGGAAAGGATGTTTTTGTAACCGTTGCCATCCGCCGCAAGGTTCGCGGCATTACCTCTGTTCTCACCGCCGCCAAAACCATTGGTTCCCGCAGCGCCGACCGTAAAGGGAACGGGAGTTCCGCTGTTCCCCTGAATGGTTACATCACCAATCGCAAAGCTGGTGGTTTTTTGAACAAGTTTTACCTTGTAGTAGACGGTCTCGCCATTTACCGAATCGGCACTCGTCGCTTTAATGTACAGGTAATTGCCGTCAACCGGAGTAATCGTTTCCGGATTGGTGTATCCAGCGGGGAAGAGGGTGGCGGCGGAAGCGCCCGGGGCGCCAAGAGCTACCAGGACGGTAGAATCGGGGTCTTCGGGGGTGGCCGCAAGCGCCAAGGCTGTTGAGGCCTGATTATCCCCAAACCAGATTTCGCCTTCCGTGGCTTGGGCCAGATCGGTGTGGTAATTGCCAAGCCCCGTTCCGTATTGCAGGATAGGCCGCCCGTTTGCGAGTGTGCCGCCCACAGAGGATCTGCCGCCCAGGGTAAGGTCCTGAACCACCGGGGTGGTTGTCCGTACCTGAATGGCGTAGAGTTTGTAGGCATCGTGATTTTCAGAGAAAACTTCCACCCAAAGGTAATCAAGCACATCGAAGCTGAATGTTGTGGTAGTATCAACAAAATCCGGCATCACAGACGGCTTTGCGGCCGCAAGATAGACTTTCTGCCCATCCTGGCCTTTGTTTACCACAACCGTGGCGCCAGTCATCGAAGCGGCAGGCACAAAAACCGTGCCGGCATTTTCCGATTCCTTTGCTTCCATCCAGTCCATTGTGGGGGTACCCAAGACTACGGTCTTCCCCGCGACAGTCACAGACGCAACTTCGGCATTACTGGACAGCTCTTCCGCGTCCTGCGAGCAGCCAACAGCAACAAGACCAACCACAGCCGCCGCTATCAGCAGCAACGCTATGCCGTTCTTCGCGTTTTTCAGTTTCATGCTTGCCTCCTAAACGCCGCTGTTCCATTTTCACAACCAACGACCAAAAGATCGAATGCCGATAAAACACCGAACATTCCCAAAACCCGTTTTTTCATATTTCCTCCTGAAAGATGAGTTGTTTTCCCATATACTGATATGGTAGGATTATGGTAATTCCGAAAAACGGACTATCACAGAGAATAAATCGCTGAAACATTGTATGAATTCATGATAAAATTCGTAAATGTAATGAAGTTCCTCGCCGCTTTGTTGACAGCGGATTTTTTTCTGTGCTAGACTCAACCTTCAAGCGGAAATAAAAGGAGTGGCGCCGTGCTGACTGAAATCAACGGAGAGCTGATACCTCAAATAGAGTACGTGGTTTTCAGAAAATGTACTCCCGCCTGGCGGATGCCCCGGCATATATTGACAGCCTGGGATATAACCTATGTTGCGGAAGGCCGTGCGCAGTACAGTATCGACGAGGAAGAATACAACCTGACCGCGGGGGATTTGATATGTCTGCCTCCCCGCACGCGCCGGGAAGGCGTCACCGTGCCGGACCACCTGATGCAGTGTTTTTCCGTGAATTTCCGCCTGACCAATCTGAAAGGCGAAAACGTCCGGCTCCCCTTCCCCATCCAGAGCCATATCGGTCTGGCAAAAGATGTTATCCATCTGTTCCACGACCTTTCTTTTGTCTGGCTGGATAAACAGCCGGGCTACGCCCTCAAAACCCGGGGCATCTTTCTGCTGATTTTGCACCGTCTGTTTGAGCTGGCCTCAAGCATCCCGTCCGGTTCGGGAGAAACCGACGCCCGAATCCAGAAAATAACCAGATACATCGCGAAACATTATGCTGAAAGGATTTTGGTGAAAAACATGGCCGCCCTGGTGGGCCTGCACACGGGTTATTTCGGAGCGCTCTTCCACCAGGAAACCGGCGTCACCATGAACCAGTACATTATCCGCACCCGGGTCCGCAACGCGGAAAATATGCTCCGCAGCGGGGAATACAAGGTCAAGGAAGTGGCCGAAGCCTGCGGCTACTGCGACGACCTGCACTTCTTCAAACAATTCAAGGCGGTTATGGGAATGCCGCCGTCGGCCTGCATCCCCAAACGCAACAATTAGCCCTTCACCGCGCCGATGGTCACGCCGGCTTTTCGGGCCGCTTAGCCATAAATACAGCAATAAGACCAAAAATAAAAAACGGAATGCCAATAATTCCACTGACAATTAAAATTTCCATTGCTTACTCCTTTGTTATAATGACTAACATGAGACCTATTACCAACAATAGCCCCGTAGCGATTACCCCGCCTATAAAAAGTCGTGATTGGTCTATTGAGCCTCTGAGCATAGTACCCAGCACCAGACTCCCAAACACAAGCTTTCCCAAATCAAACAGCATTTTCCCAACACTTTCACCTGCAAAAAGCCATTTCTTTTTATCCAAACTTTGTACCTCCGCTTACTTTACTATAGCACACCGGCAATTAGCCCTTCACCGCGCCGATGGTCACACCGGCAATAAAATACCGTTGGAGCCAGGGATACACCACCAGAATCGGCACCGTGGCGAACATGACCGCCGCGGCCTTCATACCTTCGCTTGCCTGGGGCACGCCTCCGGCGATACCTTCCTGGGTGGCGATTTCTATTGAAGAAAGATTGTTGATGATGTTATAGAGTTTGAGCTGAATGGGATGGAAATCCGGCTTGGTGAGATACAAAAGGGCGTCGGAAAAACCGTTCCACCGGCCCACCGCGTAAAACAGGGCCAGCGTCGCCAGCACCGGGGCCGACAGGGGCAGATAAATCCGCACCAGCACCGTGAACGGATTTGCCCCGTCCAGTTCCGCTGATTCCCGAAGGCTGTCCGGCACACTGTAGAAAAAGCTCCGCAGAATAATCATGTTGAACACCGAAAGGCAGCCCGGCAGAATGAGCACCAGGGGATTGTTAATCAGGCCCAGGTCTTTTATCAGAATATAGTTCGGGATGGTTCCGGCGTTGAAATACATGGTAAAGATAATCAGGGTGTTGAGGAGCTTGCGGCCTTTCAGCCCGTCGTAGATAAGGGGATAGGCGCACAGGATGGTGATGACCAGGGAAAAAACCGTACAAATCACCGTGAGCATCGCGGTCCAGCCCATGGAGCGGGAAAACGACGGGTCTTTGAACACGTAGCGGTAGGAATCCAGCGATGGGTCAACCGGCAGAAACGTTACCTGGCGGTTCACAATCGCCAGAGGCGAACTCAGGGAACGGGCCAGAATATTGAGCATGGGCATGAGGCACACGAAAATAACCAGCAGACAAACAACGGCGATACTGATGTCGCCCACTTTGGTAAACTTTGATTTAATCATACATTCCTCCTTACTACCTTACCAAATACCGCGTTCGCCGAAACGCTTTGCCAGAGCGTTCGCGGCCAGCAGGAAAATAACGCAGATAACCGACTGGAACAGCCCAATCGCCGCGGTATAGGAAAACTGGAATGACCGGATACCCACCCGGTACACCAGGGTGCTGATAACGTCCGACACCTGGATAACCAGACTGTTGCCCAGCGTATAGGGCCGGTCGAACTCGCT
Source organism: Treponema sp. (assembly GCA_031290005.1). Lineage (GTDB taxonomy): Bacteria > Spirochaetota > Spirochaetia > Treponematales > Treponemataceae > JAISTZ01. The sequence continues at coordinate 23,641 of JAITOJ010000053.1, forward strand.
GCCCAGGATCCGCCCGATGTTCATGATGAGCAGGGTGACGATGGTGGGGCGCAGTCCCGGCAGGGTAACGTGCCAGATTTTGCGCCATCTGCCCGCGCCGTCCACCTCGGCCGCCTCGTACACTTCCGGGTTGATGCCCGTGATTGCCGCCAGGTAGATAATCGTGCCCCACCCCATTTCTTTCCACACCCCCAGGCCCACATAGGTGGCCACCCAGAGGTTTTTGTCCATCAGAAAGTCGATGGGGCCGATGCCGAATTTGCGGAGGGCAATGTTCACAATCCCCGCGCCGGGGGCAAAAAGCTGGGAGGCGATACCGCTGATGATAATCCACGACAGGAAGTGGGGCAGATACACCACGGTCTGGGTGAACTTTTTGTACCAGAAAAAGGTCAGTTCGTTCAGCAGAATCGCCAGAATAATGGGCGCGGGAAAGCCTATAATCAAGTCAAGAAAGTTGAGCGTCAGGGTGTTCCGCAGGGCATTGTAAAAATCCCGGGAATGAAAAGCCTGGTCAAACCACTTTGCCCCCACCCAGTCCGAAGACCACACGCCTTTGAACATATTGTAGTCCTTAAAGGCGATCACAATGTTGGTCATGGGCACATACCGGAACACCACGAAAAACGCCAAAGGCAGCGCCAGCATGGCATACAGCATCCAGGTACGCTTGAAGTACGTTATCCGATTTGTCATACCTTCTCCTTTATTCTCTGAAATCGGCCTATTATAACTGCTGACCGCCTTTTACGCAATACTTAAAATACAGATACCTGGTATAAATTCAAGGCGACGTTATCAGTATGCAGCAATTCGGGTAAAGGAACAAAGCCCGCAAACGGCCATCTCTAGGTGCTTCTACCGTAGGGTAGAAGGGTCTTCAATCGTGGCGTAGAAGGGTCTTCAATCGTGGAGTAGAAGGGTCTTCTTCCCCACGGTAGAAGGGTCTTCTACCCCTCGATTGAAGGTGCTTCTACCGTGGGGTAGAAGGGTCTTCTACCGCTGTGTAGAAGGCGCTTCTACAAGCGGTATCTTTTGGGCTAGACTTCCACAAAGGTAAAGCTGAGTTCCGGCAGGTTGATTTTGCCCGCCTTGACGGTCAGGGTGTCGTTCAGGTTGGGCTTCCGGGAGGTGATAAGCGTGGTCTGCCGGGCCAGGGCGGGAATCAGCACCGTGGCCTGATAGCCCCGGAGTTCCACCACCACCGCCTCGCCCGTCCAGTCCGGGTGTTCCAGCAGGTACACCAGAGTCCAGTGCAGGTTGGTCTCCCGTTCCGCTCTGGTGGCGGCCACTGCGGCGGCGTCCCCCTGGGAAATGCGTTCCAGCACCGCGGCAGTATCCAGCAGGGGCCCGCGGTCAATGAACGCCCGGAGCTGCTGATGGGCCACCAGGTCGCCGTAGCGGCGGAGCGGGCTGGTCACCTGACTGTACATGGCAAGCCCCAGGCCGCTGTGCGGGGCGGGAATCGTGCCGATGCTCCGGGGGTGCATGGTCTTTACCATGCAGAACTGCCCGGCCAGCCCGTCGGGAATGTCCGTGGGGAGTTCCGGGGCGTCCTGGCTGGCATAGGGAAAGGGGATTTTGTTCTTGAAGGCAAACCGGGCCGCCCCTTCCCCGGCAAGGAGCATCATCTCCCGCACCATGTCCTGGGCGGCCGTGCCGGCCACGCGCTCAATGGAGACTTCGCCGTCCCGCGCGGCGATGTGGACTTCCGGCAGGACGATGTTGAGCGCCCCGGCCAGCTCCCGGCGGCGGCTGTTCTTCCGGGCGATTTCAAACAGGGGGGCGAACTCCGGCTCGTCCCTGCGGGCGTCCGCTTCCTGATAGGTGCGGCGCTGGACCTTCACCAGGGTCTTGAGCGTTGCGCAGTCCTCGACGCCGCCCTGAGCATTCAGGGTGATTTTGAAGGACAGGGCGCGGGACACCGGAGACAGGCCCAGGGCGTAGTCCTCCAGGGATTCCTCGGAGAGCATCCGGGCCGCCCCTTCGGGCAGATACAGGGTGGACCCCCGGGCCCGGGCGGCGAGGTCGATGGCGGAGTCCGGGGTGACCACCGAAGCCGGGTCGGCGATGTGCACCCACAGATATTCGCCGTCAAAAAAGACCGCGTCGTCCGGGTCATTGCTCCAGGCATTGTCGATGGCAAAGGCGGTGTGGTCCAGGACAATCCGCTCCTCTTCCGGGGGTTTGCACAGGCTTTCCCGGTTCGACCGGGACGACAGGCCCCAGCGGGCGGGATAGGGATTCCGATACCTGGTCCAGACGCCGGTGTCCAAAAGCAGCTTGTGGGCTTTGGCGGGCTCCACGGGGATTCCCGCGTCGGTCATGACCCGGGATTTTGCCGCCTGACCCAGCGCGGCCGCCTCCACTTCCTGCATAAACTGGGCGTCCCCGGGCAAGTCGAGTGTCCCGGCCTTGAGCCGCCCGATAAAGGCCCGCCGGGTTTCTTCGTCCTTCTCTTTGCCCGCTTCCTTCTCCCGCAGCCGGGCCGCCTGGTCCCGGGTCCGCAGGGTGAACCCCCCGGCGTCCGGGATTTCCGCGAACAGGGGACAAAGCCGCACCGCCTCATAATACGCCCAGGCCGATTCCGCGGACACCGGCCCAAAGGCAAGCTCCGCGATTTCCGCCAAGGGCACGGTCAGGCTTTCCCCGTCAACGGCAAGCAGTTCATAGGCTTCTTCCAGCCGGGCAGGGGTATCCCGCTGGTCCGCGAACTTCCGGGCAAAGGCGAGCGCCTTGTCCAGGGACTCCAGGGGACCCGGATGCAGGGGGATGATGTCCTTTTCCCGCACCCGCTGGGTTTCTTTCTTACCCTGGGCCCGGTATTCTATGGTGAATTTGTCGTCCTTTGCGGTGACCAGCGCGGGCTCCCGCTTGTACAGTACCAGCGAATGTGTGCCTATCATGGGGACACTATAGCGGAAACAGCGGAGCGGGGCAAGGTATTAATGACGGGCAACGTGGGCAATCATCCGCCGGACATCTTCCGCGCAATTAACCGGCGCCAGGCGGACTGTTGGATGAGCGTTTGCGAATACCCTGAACACCTCGTCCGCGAACCCCTGTCCAATGAACGGGACGTCCGAAAAATCCAATACCACTTCAATAAAACGGTCAAACCGGGTGATAAGCCGCTTGGCCTGCGAGCGGGACATGAGGTCTTCTCCGTCGTATTTCAGCAGCCGCACCGGAATAACGGTCTTATAAAACCCCGGCTGCTTGTCCGGGTCGGCGTATTCGTTAAATATGGCGGACAAAGAAACAGGCGAATCTGTGCGTATTTCCATCAGTATCACGGTTCCCGTGACGGTATCGTGGGCAGCCGGACGGTCATAATTATTATTTCCCAAAAACGCAAGATTGTCTGAAAATATCGCAAAATAATCAAAAACCCGGGAGGTGAAAAAAATCCCTTCCCTGGAATGGTTCTGCGGGTCAGAAGTATATTTACCCTTTGCCAGTTCCAGAATAGCGTGCCGGGGGTCATCAAGCTGCAAATCACTCTTGATTTTGTTAAAAATTCCGACTCCCTGGTCGATAATTTTAAATTGTATTGCCTTATCGCCCGCTGTGATAACAACCTGAAATTTTTCAGAACCCGAATGGTCAATCACATTATTCATCATTTCGGAAAACCCGTATTGACAGACCCGCAATACATTCTCCGGAATGCCTGTCAAGTGCGGCGCGATGTCTTTTCTCCAGATACTGTCTTCACCCGGTGAGTTGAATAACGAATAGGAAAACTCATGTGTTTGGGCCATAGTTGTTTCCTGCCTGAACATACTATAGCGGAAACAGCGGCGCGGGGCAAGGTATGGACAATTTTAATTCTCCGCCAGAGTTTCCCGTTCTTTGAGCAATGCAGCCATATTCAGTACGATTTTGCGGTCGGCGCTGTCAAGGTTTTCCATGGTTTGTAAAACCATACGTATGTCCGGCGCAAGGGATGAAAATTTCTGCTTGCACGGGGTTTCCTCGCCGGTAACAAGATACTCGACGGAAACCCCAAGTACACCGGCAATCTTAACCGCGGCCTCAACCGACGGCACCTTTGCCCGCGACCCTAAATAACTGGCAAGGGTTTGCTGTTTTATACCTGACAACGCGGCAAGTTGTTTTATTTGCAAATCCCTAAACTGCAATTCTGATTTCACATTTTCTTTGAAACCCATATAACTATTATGACAAAAGTCATATTACCGGTGTTGACACAATTGACCTTAGTCAATATAGTCTGTTTTATAATGACTTTAGTCATTTAATCCTGAAACTAATTGACAATCGGCATTTGTGTCCGGTGTCTGTGGGGTGGAAGTCCCTGCAAAGGTATAAAACAATGCGAAACAAACTTTCGGATTCTGATTTGCAATCGAAAACCATAGCGTGGCTGCGGTTGCCTTTGGTCATCTGCGTGGTATTTATCCATAGCTTTGGGCCGCCAGAAACGGCGCATATGCGGGAAATAAATTATCTGTCGATTTCCGGTATGGATATGTACAATATCATCCGTGTTTGGGGGTCGCATGTGGTTACCTATATTTGCAATTCCTGCTTTTTTATGTTTTCCGGGTATCTTTTCTTTTTCAAGATAACCAAATGGAATAAAGAAACCTATTTCAAGAAACTAAGAAGCAGAATTACAGCATTGGTTGTTCCTTATTTGTTGTGGAATATCATACCTATACTTGCTGTTGTTTTTATTTCCATAACCGGAAGAATCATAAAACAGGATGGAGATTGGGGGCGTATTCTCGCATTTTTTAATACTATACGTGAACGCGGAGTATGGAATATATTTTGGAATTATAATCAGTGGGGGGGGGGGGGGGATTAAAAAAATATATAAGGCTGGCCAACCCCAGCAACAGGGCCGTTTAGTGTACCGATGTGGTTTTTGCGGGATTTGATCGTTGTGGTGGTTTTAACGCCGGTAATCTATTTAATTTGTAAACATTTGAAAATTTATGGAATAATTGCCCTGGGAATAGCCTATTATACCGGAATATGGCTTTTGGTTCCCGGTTTCAGTATCACCGCCTTTTTCTTTTTCAGTCTGGGGGCATATTTCAGTATTCACGGAAAGAATATGGTTTTAGAATTACGGAAAGGAAAAATAATGTGGGGAATTCTGGCGTGTATAACGATGATCCTCTGCGTATATTATGACGGAACAAAAACACGGAGTTATTTTTCTCCGGTTTATGTGCTGTCCGGGGTGATAAGCGCGGTTAATATCGCGTCCTATTTATTGGAACGGGGAAAAATTACCGTTCGACCTTTGCTCTCAGAATCGACATTCTTCATTTATGCAATGCATATGGTACTCGTACTATCAATAACTGGAATGATATTTGATTTTATTTTCAGGCCGGAGCAGTGGTATCTACTGATAGTTCGGTATGTTACTGTTCCCTTGGCAGCGGCAGGAATATGTGTGTTCATATACTGGGCAATGAAAAGAGTGACCCCCAAGATTCTTGGCATACTGACCGGCGGGCGGGTGTAACAGGGGGGGATTTTTGCCGCTTCGGAAACAGCAGTACGGGGCAAGGTATGCTATTCCGTAATGAGTTGTGGCAAATTACGTTTTTTATAAATAATGCGGTGTATTTCAATAGTCATATCTGCTACGGTATAAAACACAAGGTAATTTTTGACCGGCAACACCCGATATTCCGTATCAATTGGTTTGGGGAATTGAAAAAGCCGGTGGGCAAAGGGAAATTGCATAAGATTCTGACACGTCTGCTCTACGGCATCAAGTAAATCAAGCGCGGCCTTCGGCGCTTCCAGGGCAGTAGTGATGTAATCTACTATGGCCTCAAGGTCTTTTCTAAAACCAGGCAAATAACTGAGGCTATACATTATTTCCCATCACCCGCTCCCGTAAACCGGAAAATACTTCTTGGTGGGATAATCGTTTGGAACTTAGCCGCGCCTCTGTTTCGGCCTCTTTGAGTTTCAGGTAGATTTCATTTTCAAATTGAGTTTCTTCCCACGCCTGAATACTCATGACTACCATATCGCCGTAGCCATTTTTTGTTAGAAATACGGGTTCATTCGTTTCATGAACTTCGCGGGAAATCTCCGTAAAGTTGTTTCTTAAATCAGAAATAGGACGAATAGCGGGCATTATTTGGCCTCCTTTTCAAATTATCATGATAATAGCATAATTATGATAGTTGTGCAATGCATATGGAATAGGGCTTTTCCCCGCTCACCTGGGGTTCAGGGTTTCCTCAACCCCGGTGCGCAAGGCGGTAAGCAGGCGGTCAGAAATATCCTGCTTCACCTGTTCCGGCAGGGCGGTTAAAAAATCATCGGTTTCAGTGATTATATCTATTGAGGATTCCTGATTAACCCGTCCGTCTATAAAAAACCGGAATGCATCCACATTGAGGGCAGTTGCTATTTTTTCAACCATCTCTATGGAAGGGAATTTTCTGCCGATTTCAATCTCACCGATATAGCTTGCGGCGGTGTCGCAGTATGCGGCGAGTTTCATTTGGGAAACCCCGGCCTCTTTTCTGATTCTTCGTAAATTGCGGACAAATACATGTTTCAAATCCATAACAGTAATAATAAGCTATTGGCTGATAAACCCTGTTGACAATTAGCTTGTGAATAAATACAATCATCTTTAAGCTAGCGTGGCTTATGGCTAATTATTTATAGCTATAAAGTGATTATAAAACAAAGGAAGGTGGTTATGATTGCGGCAATCGACGGGCAGTTATCCAAGCGGATAAACTCATTACGGTTTTTGCTGATTGTGTTTGTGGTGTTTATCCATAGTGGAATAACCGAAGAAGGTTTAGCGGGTAGGAATATAACGGTAGAAATTCCAATCTATGTTGCAAAAATTCAAATAATCGTATCCGATATTATTTCCCGTGTTGCGGTTCCTCTCTTTTTCCTTATATCCGGATTCTTGTTGTATGCAAAGGAACCAAAATTCAGCACGGTATTAAAAAAGAAAAGCCGGACACTGTTATTGCCATTATTATTGTGGAATTTACTGTTTGTTTTGGTTTATTTTCTTATGCAAAATTTATCTTTTACAAAAGCCTTTTTTAATAGTTCTGCGGAAGACCTTATCCATAATTATAGTTTGTTGGACTGGATAGATGTGTTCGTAGGTAAGTTTACCGCAAGAAGAGAGTATAATTTTCCATTTGATTATCCCTTGTGGTTTATACGCGATTTATATATTCTTGTCATATTGTTTATTGGCATAAAAAAAGCCATCGATAAATTCCCCTTTGGAACTTTTATTGTATTTTTTATATTATGGATAACGAATATAACTATATACATTATATCGCCGGAAGCGTTATTCTTTTTCTCATTGGGTTATTATATCGTAAAGTATTCATTAAAAGTAAATAAAATTGATAGTATAAAAATATATGAACTATCAATAATATATATAACAACAATACTTATTGAGTTGTTTTTTAATGAATATGTACCAATAATACACAAAATCAATATCATTATAGGTTGTATGTTCTTTTTAAAAATATCATTGTATTTTGTAAAAAATGTAAAATTATATGCTGCCCTTGTGTGGCTTGAAAAATATGAATTTATAGTATACGCGATTCATGCCTTTATTTTACCGCAATTATTGAAGTTGAGTATAAAGTTATTT
>JAITOJ010000076.1 GCA_031290005.1 Treponema sp.
GTAATCAGTTTCATCAGTTCCCCGGTTTCCTGGGGGTTCATGCCCGCGGCGGGTTCGTCCAGGAGGAGGAGCGCCGGATTGGACGCCAAAGCCCGGGCGATTTCCAGCTTGCGCTGCTCGCCGTAGGGCAGGTTGCGGGCGTATTCGTCCCGTTTGTCCGCGATTTTGAACAGCCCCAGCAGTTCCTCCGCCCGGCCTGTCATGCGCGCCTCGTCCTGGCGGAAGCGGGGGGTGCGGAGGAGCACGTCCACGGGCCCGGCTTCACGGGAGGCGTGCAGGGCCACCCGCACGTTGTCCAGGACGCTCATGTTGCCGAAAAGCCGGATGTTCTGGAACGTCCGGGCAATCCCCAGCAGGTTCAGCGATGAGGGCTGCTTTTTGGCGTTGTCCCATACGCGCCCAGTGCGGTCCCAAAAGGCGATTTCCCCGGAGGTGGGGGTGTATATCCCGGAGAGCATATTGAACACCGTGGTTTTGCCCGCGCCGTTGGGGCCGATAAGGCCCACAAGCTCGCCTGTGTGCAAGTCCAGGGAAAAATCGCTCACCGCCCTGAGGCCGCCGAACACGATGGAAATATCTTTTGCCTGTAACCGCAGATCGCTCATTGGACGAAGCATAGCAGAAAGGGCGCAGATGTGTCAAAGGGCGTCCATATACACGATTCACGTTACCTGCTATACTGCGGGTAACGTGAATACAACAAAAGAAGAAATCAATGTATCTGCATTTAGTAACCTGAATTTACATCCACTGCTGCTGAATGTTCTTACCGCCAACAAATGGCTCCTCCCTACGCCTATTCAGGCGCAGGCAATCCCCCTGGTTTTGCGGGGCACGGATATTCTGGGTATAGCCCAGACCGGCACCGGCAAAACCCTGGCTTTCGGTATACCGATTGTTCACTCCATGCAGGATAACGCCTCAAGCAGCGCGCTTATCCTGGTCCCCACCCGTGAGCTTGCGCAGCAGGTGGCGGATATTATGCAGATTATCTGCCAGCCCTTCCGTATACAGGCCTGTCTTTTGATTGGCGGCGCTTCAATGAACGGGCAGCTGCAAAATCTGCGCAAAAAACCGCGTATCATTATCGCTACGCCGGGCCGCCTTATTGACCATCTGGGGCAGAACAGTGTCGGCCTGGGCGCGGTCAAATATCTGGTTCTGGACGAAGCGGATCGGATGCTGGATATGGGCTTTAAGCCGCAAATCGAAAAGATACTGGCCGCCGTGCCAACGCAGCGGCAGACCATGCTGTTCTCCGCGACCATGCCCCCGGAGATCCGGCAGATTACGCGCACCTATATGCGGTCCCCCGCAACCGTCGAAGTTGCGCCCTCCGGCACGGCTATAGAAGCGGTGGAGCAGAGTCTGTGCATTGTCCAGCGGGACCAGAAAAAAAGTGTGCTGGAAACACTGCTGGGGAAAAGTTTCGGGCCGGTTTTGGTCTTTGTGCGCACCAAGCACCTGGCTTCGAAGCTGACCAGAACCCTGGTCAAGACATACCCGGTGGCGGAACTTCATTCCAACCGCAGCCAAAATCAGCGGCAAAACGCCATCGACGGGTTCCGCTCCGGCAAGTACCGCATTCTTATTGCCACGGATATTGCCGCCCGGGGCATTGACATTAAGGACATCGAGCTTGTCATCAATTACGACCTTCCCGACGAAGCGGAAAGTTATATACACCGCATCGGCCGCACCGGACGAGCCGGCAAAGGCGGCCAGGCCGTTTCTATCGCCGTGCCGGACCAGGGCAAGCTGGTTCGCGACATTGAACGTCTGCTGAAAAAATCCATCAGGGTTGTCACATACCCCGGCGCAGAAAGCGTACCATTTGAAGACGCCGTTAAACCCGAAGCCCGTAAAAAAAATCCGCGCCCGCACCTTGGCCGGCCAACCCCGCTCCGATCCGCCACGGCAAGGAGGCCCAACCCATAATAGAGAATAGATGAAACAGAGATTAGAGTATAGAGATAAGAGGCCCCCAAACTCCCAGCCCTCTCTCTTCCTCTAGCCTGTACCGCCCCGAAACCGGGTGGAGTTTTGTATTAATAATGATCTTTGCATGAAGCGATTAAAATTGCATTGCCGGTGATTTTATACACGAGCCGGTCTTTGTCTGTGATGCGGCGAGACCAATATCCTGACAACTCGTGTTTAAGCGGCTCTGGTTTTCCCTTCCCGGTGAAAGGATCGCGTTGAATTTCCTTGAGCAAATCCAATATCTTTTTGTATATTTTTTTATCCGCGAGCGCCCAGTTATTAAAATCATCAAATGATTTTTCCGTGATAAAGGTGATGTTCATTTTGCCAATTCTTCTAATTGTTCCATTGTCATGGTGCAGAAAAATTGTCCGTTTTCTTCCGCTTCCACTGCTTCAAGCAATTGTTTTCGATTCGATTCTGATTTTAAGAGGTAATCGGTCTCATCTTCAACTTCTTCAACAGAAACTTCTAACTCTTTGCCTGTAAAAGTGGATTTAAACACTTTGAGAAAACCATCAATTTCATAAGGCTTAAGCCGATATGTGGCAACCATAAAATCTCCTTGTACCGCTCCAGTATCCGCAAAAACATACTTTGTTTCAAGCCATCCCCCCCTCTCTTCTCTATCCCTCTAATTAGCCGCCCAGTCCGCCAGCGCCAGCCGCGCGTCTGCTTGCTCCTGGGTGATTACCCGTTTCATGTGCTCTCGCACGTCTACTGATGTCATATCGCCTCCTATAAAATTATGGTGAACAGAGTATACCACACAAATAGAGATTAGATGAATCCCTCTCCACCTCTGCAAAAAAACAGGCAGGGAACCCGAAAGGTCCCTGCCCTAAACAAATCTACGACTACCGGCCACATCTGGACACGTTCTAATGTGTATGAGAAAACGGCATAGAGATCAATCCAAACGCGGTCATAGCCATACCTGTCTCTTCATAAAACTGGCAAGAAACCCGAAAGTTTCCTGTCAGTATCCTACCATAGAGAGGCGCAGTGGACTATCCCCCGGCGCCTCTGCGTGAAGACCCTTCACAGCCTCGTAATAAGACCCTTATTAGCCTGGTAATAAGACCCTTATTAGCCTGGTAATAAGACCCTTATTAGCACCGGTCTCCATGCGAGGAAGTATAGCAAAGCAGGGGGAAGAGTGTCAAACAAGGAACAGCAATTCCGCGGCGCTTTGTATATGCTCCGGCAGGGGAATCGTAAAAGTTCGCTTTTGCCCTTCCAGGGGCACGGTCAGCCGAACGGCGGCAAGCTGCAATTTTTTTATTCCGTATACTTTTCTAATCGCCCGGTTTGCCTGGAAATCGCCGTATTTGTCGTCCCCCACGATGGGACAGCCGGCGTTTGCCAGATGGATGCGGATTTGGTGCGTCCGTCCGGTTTCCAGGGTAAGACGGAGCAGGGAAAAAACAAAACCGTCTTCCTGTGCCGCTGTTTTCAGCACCCCATAGTTTGTGGCCGCGCTCTTGATTGCCCCTTTTTTACCCACTTCGCTAGTAAAAATGCCCCGCTGTTTTGGCGGCAATCCCCGGCACAGGGCAGTATACTCCTTGGTAACTTCAGCGGAAGCAATGAGGCGCGTCCATTTTGCCGCCGCGGCCGCGCTTTTTGCCGCCGCCAGCAGACCGGCCGTATCTTTATCGAGCCGGTGTACTGGAAATATCTTTG
>JAITOJ010000070.1 GCA_031290005.1 Treponema sp.
GCCGAGGCCCTGGCCCGCTGGGCGGACGCGGAACTGGGCAACAGGAACGGCATTGACGGGGTATACGCCTGGACGCATCCCTACGGTTGTTCCCAGATGGGAGACGACCACGAGACCACAAAGAAGATTCTGGCCGACTTGGCAAAACACCCCAACGCCGGGGCCGTTTTGGTCGTCGGGCTGGGTTGCGAAAACAACACCATCGAGCAGTTCACCCAGGCTCTGGGGGACTACGCCAAAGACACCGAGCGCATGGCTTTTCTGATTACCCAGCAGTGCGAGGATGAAATCGCTGAGGGCAAGAAGCTCCTGGCAAAACTTGCGGAACACGCGCTCAGGGCAAAGCGGGAGAAGGCATCGGCTTCGGAACTCATCATCGGCATGAAGTGCGGCGGGTCCGACGGCTTTTCGGGGATCACCGCCAATGCCTTGGTGGGGCATGTCTGCGATGCCATCACCGGCATGGGGGGCACGGCGATTTTGACCGAAGTGCCGGAAATGTTCGGCGCGGAACAGATGCTCATGGACCGGTGCGAAAGCCGGGAAGTGTTCGACAAAACCGTGGCGCTCATACAGGACTTTAAGGAATACTACCGCGCCCACAATCAGGTGGTCTACGAAAATCCCTCGCCGGGTAACAAGGCCGGGGGCATCACCACCCTGGAAGACAAGTCCTGCGGGTGCGTGCAGAAGGGTGGCAAGGCCATTGTGCGAGGGGTCTTCCGCTACGGCGAACGGGTGGCGGGAAGCGGTATTCGTGGTCTTGTGCTTCTGGAAGGGCCGGGAAACGATATGGTGTCCGCCACGGCCATGACCGCCGCGGGGGCGCACCTCATATTGTTTACCACAGGCCGGGGTACGCCTCTGGGCGCGCCGGTTCCCACGGTCAAAATAGCCAGCAACAGCGAGCTTGCCCGAAAAAAAAGCGGCTGGGTCGACTTTGACGCGGGGCAAATGCTCACCGGGGACGCGGACAGGGTGCGCGTTGATATGTTACAGTTGATTTGGGACGTCGTTTCCGGGGACAAGCGGACCCGGAACGAACTCAACGGATACCGGGAAATCGCCATTTTCAAAAACGGCGTGACCCTCTAAATTACTTTTTCAGGAGGCTGCCCCATGGCAGGAAGCGCAAAACAATTTTTGGACAAGGATTTTTTATTGGAGACCGGAACGGCCCGCACGTTATTTCATTCCGCGGCAAAGGATGCCCCGATTTATGACTATCACTGCCACCTGATTCCCCAGCAAATTGCGGAGAACAAAAAGTTCGCCAATCTGGCGGAAATCTGGCTGGGCGGCGACCACTACAAGTGGCGCATGATGCGGGCAATGGGCTTTGACGAATACTACATCACCGGTAGCGCCGCGCCTTATGAAAAATTCCTGGCCTGGGCAAAGACCGTGGAGAATCTCATCGGCAACCCCCTGTATCACTGGACGCACCTGGAATTGCAGCGCTGTTTCGACATTTACGAGCCATTGACGGAAAAAACCGCCCCATCCATCTGGGAGCGCGGTAACGCAAAACTGCAAAGCGACGAGCTTTCGGTAAAAGGCATTTTCGCCAAGTTCAAGGTTCATACCGTGGGCACTACGGACGACCCCGCGGACTGCCTGGAATACCACCAGGCCATTGCCAGCGGCAAGGCTCCCATCGACACAATCGCCACGCGGGTGATTCCGTCCTTTCGGCCCGACAAGGCGCTCAATAGCAATCTGCCGGGATTCGCCGAGTACATCGGCAAACTTGCAAAGGCCAGCGGCGTTTCCATCAAGTCTGTGGACGACGTGATTGCGGCTCTGGAAAACCGGCTGGATTTCTTTGCGGAAAACGGCTGCCGCGCTTCTGACCACGCCCTGGAATACCCGCCCTTTGTCATCGCCTCTGACAAGGAGATAGAGCAGACTTTCAAAGATGCCCTGGCAGGTAAACCTGCGCTCAAGGCCGCCGCGGACGCCTACAAAACCAAGGTGCTCACCGCCCTGTCCCGCGCGTACGCCAAACGCGGCATTGCCATGCAGCTTCACCTGGCGGCGCTCCGCAACGTGAATGGCCGCATGTTCGCCCAACTTGGAGCGGACACGGGTTATGACGCGGTGCACGACTGCCCGCTCAGCGAAAATCTTGCCGGTCTGCTGAGTCACCTGGAAGCGGCAGGCGGGCTGCCCAAGACCGTGCTCTATTCCCTCAATTCCAAGGACTATTATCCCCTTGCCACCATCATGGGCGGCTTTCAGGACAACTATTCCCAAAGCGAAAACCGCGCGGGCATCCGGGGCAAGATGCAGCTCGGTTCCGGGTGGTGGTTTTGCGACCACAAGGACGGCATGGAGGAGCAGATGCGCGTCCTTGCCTCCGTGGGCCTGCTTCCCGCCTTTGTGGGTATGCTTACGGACTCCCGCAGTTTCCTGTCCTACCCGCGCCACGAGTATTTCAGGCGGATTCTCTGCAATCTGCTCGGCGCTTGGGTGGAAAACGGCGAATATCCCGCGGACGCAGAAAAACTCGCGGAAATCGCGCGGAATATTTCTTTTGGGAACGCCAAAGCGTATTTCGGGTGATTAGAAAGGCGGAAGCGCCGTCTCTATTCCTCTATCTCACTATCCATCTATGCGTCTAAAAAAACAGCCCGAAGGATTGCTCCCACGGGATAGAGGAATAGACAAATAGAGAATAGATGAATAGAGATAGAAGCGAAGCCCCCAAACAAAGAAGGCGAAGCTCCGAAAGACCTCGCCTTCTCATCTTTTTTAGCAAACCCTCGAACAATGCAATGCTCTCAAGCAAGGAATAGACCTTCAAACAACAATCTTTACTCTATTCACTATTCTCTATTTGTCTATTCTCTATTATTCTATCTGGCTCGCGTAGCTGCTCCAGCCCGATAGCACTTTGTAAGCGTTTACCTTGGCGGTACGCAGAGGTGTGAGATGGAATGAAGGGAGGCACTGAAAGAACGGCGCCTCAATGGGAGCGGTACACGGCTCAGGGCGGGCGGGTACAGTCCAGAGGAATAGAGGAATAGAGAAGGTTGGGCTTTGGCAAACCGCTGAGGGAGCCTGCCGATCTCTATTTATCTATCTATTCTTTACGAGTTATTTTGTCCAGTTTTCCAAATTAAAAATAGTGTCACGCACCCGCAGATACTGGTTCGGGCGAATCTTGTATTTGGTGTGGGTATGCTGTCCGCTGCTCATCCGGGGGATAGTCGTAATGGTGACGCCCTGGGCCTTGGCGCTTGTGAGCGGATTGCGGGTGAACGGGTTTGCCGGATTTTCCAGCAAGTCCTGAATAGCCAGCAGGGGTGTATCCGCGTTGGTCATAAAGTCAGGCATTTCCGAAAGAGCACCGTCTACAGCGACGGGTGCGTAAAAATCCTTTACCAGCAGGAGCGCGTTATACAGTTCCAGGCTTTTGCCGTTGGGCAATTTAATGTTGTTTGGAAACGGGCTGTGTAAATCAACGCCGTGGTCGGACACGATGATAATCCGGGTATTGTCGTATACACCTTGGGCTTTGAGAAAATCAAACCATTTGCCGAGCAGCAAGAATGAGGCGATATTCATATGATAAGGCGCTTCGTCCGCAAAGAGACTGTTGCCCCGATTGGTCGCTTCCCGCACAGGGATATAGTCCGGGGCTTGCAAAAAAGATGCGCTGTGAGCTAAATGACCGTACAAAGCGGTATAGGTGTCCGCGCCGGAATTGACAGCGGTAATCCGGGGCAGGGTTTCAAAAAAAGCATAATCCGCAATAACGGTTTCAGTTAAGCCGCCTTGGACATCTTCCCCGGTCAAGAGACTGGCGGCAGTGAGCCAGTAGCCGCCATCGTACAGAAAGAGCCGGAGGAACACCGGGACTGTCTTAAACAGGGAGAATCTGGACAGGGTGCGGTAGAGCAGCCCGGCAATATTGATACCTTCCGTTTCAGGGTGTTCGCCGAGCCAGTAGGGAGCGTAGTTTTTCATGATATTTTTTGCCTGGATTCGAGGATATGCGGTAAATATGCTCAGATTAGTCCGCGGGGGGCAGTCAAAGGGCGGGTCGGTCACGATGACCTGCCAGCCGGCTTCGGAAAAAAGACGGGGCAGCAGCAAGTAGGCTTCCCGGTGTTTGTCTGCCAGAGAAACAGTGCCCCGCCGGTTGATTTCCTGCGGGGTGTATTCATAGCCGCCGTATAAGGGCGGAGCGCCCGCAAAAGTGTGTCCCGCGAAGGAAACGCAATTGGGATACCAAACGAAACCGCTGAAACAGGCGTTTAATTCCGGCTTTTCCTGAAAAATAGCGGGGACATAGCCGCTTATTGCCTGGTCAAGCATGATGACCAGTACGTTTTTCCCCGTTTTTGTGAACGTAAACTGAGGGGCAAAGAGACCGGAAGCGCTATATCCTGTTTCTTTCAGCGCCCGCTCAACGGAAAAGCCTTGATACACTTTGACCGCGTTGACCGCTCCAAAGCCGGCAAGGGACATCAAGACAATCAGTTGTATGACCGTCAGCAAGGCGGTTTTTTTGAGCCGGAACAAGACCAAACTTCCCGCGGTCACTCCCGCAAGCAAGAGGATATTCAGGGTAAACCATTTGTATGATGACGGGGATAATCGCGGGTCCGAGAAAATCAGGGTGTTGGTCAGGTAGCCGAAGTTTTCAGGAATCAGAAAGGCGTCCGTCAGCGCCCAGAAAGCGCACAGAACCGCACACAAAGACAGACGCCGCCGCACACGGCCAGGAGGGCACAGTCCATAGACCACGCCGCCCCAGAGCAGGATTCCCGCACTCTGGATAACAGTCACGCCCCACAAGGGGAAAGGCGACCGGGTTGTTCCGATGAACGAAAACTCCCCCGGCGAGGAGGCCAGCAAGAAACCAGGAAGCGCTATCCCGGTAAGGACAAACAAAATCCCCAGTGACAGGGCGAAGTTCCCGGCGGAAGCGGGCAGGAGCTGGGTTTCCCGCTGTGAGTCTGTCCGCTTTTTGGGCAGCTTTGCAAGCAGGTTTTTTGCCAGAGACAAGAGATTGTTCATTGTCCAGTAGATCGTGAGGGCAGCGGGGGAGTTATACAGCAATACCAGAAAGATGCGCGCCGTGCCCCAGAGCCGCACTTTGTCCCCCGTTGCGGCTGCTTTGTCGTACACTGCCCCGGAAAGACCGTTTATCAGGGTCATCAGCAGGGGCAGGACATTGACCGGGAGGCCGCCAAGGTCAAACAGTCTGTCCGGGGCGCTCATATCGCGGATACACCAGAAACTGACGCCGCGCAAAGCGGATAAATGGGACAAAAACGAATAGGCGGCAATGAAAAAGGGAATCACAAACAGCACGCCCAGAGAGCTTCTGAAAGCATACGCCGGATGCCAATGGTTTTGCCGGTACAAGACAGACAAAATCAGATACCGTTCATCGCCGGTAAAAACCGCTTTGATTTTCTTGATTTTGGGGGCCAGCTTCTTTTGCAGCGCCCGCTCCTGTTCCTGCTGTTTTTCCGCCAGAGCGGCAAGGGGCAGATATAACGCGCTCACCGCGCAGCTCATAGCCACAATCGCCAAACCGTGGCTATGCAGCAGCCGGAATGCCAGGACATAGACAGTTTCGATAATCTGAGTCAGGGGAAAGATGAAGCTGTTAAAAAACAGCATACCGAATGTTTCCATAGCACTGGGGGTTATCATAAAAACAGCGGACAGGACTCTCGCCCCGTCCGCTGCTCATGATTGGCTGATGCTGTCAAGCCGGATTAATTATCTCCGCCATGGATCGACATACCCCAGCCCTCATAAATCCACTTCGCGGAGGAACTGGGGTTTTTGCTGGCAATAGTGTATGAATACGTTTTTGCCGCTTCATTTTGAGAGGAAACAACGGAAAAACTATTCCAACCTTCCTGAACAGTGATATTTAATATTTGTTTCCCTGTCCAGCCGTCGTAGTCGTCGGGGGTTCCAGACAGTGTGCCTTCCACTTTCGCCGCTCCCGAGGCATACGAGTAGGAAAACGATTCACTATAATCAACATAATAATAGGTCTGTCCCTCGTATAATTCACTTTCCACTTTGGGATTCCCAATCAATTCGAGCCCGCCATCATCGATGCTGATACTGACACTGCCAAACTGTATGTTCCCGCCGGATTTTACCGCGTCTGCCGAGCCCTGCTCTTCCATCTGCTCTTTCAGAGTCGGAAGTTTGGTAGTATCCGGCTTGCTGATGGTGATGCTCAATTTGCCGGCGGTAATGGTTCCCGTACCGACAGGGATTGGCTCTGCCTCGCTGCTCGTCTGGATAGAAGCGGTAACCGTCTTGCCGGTAACGCTCGTGGCTTTCACCAGCGTGTGGGTTGCTTCGTCCAGCGTCCAGATGTCAGAGTCAATCTTGAGTTTGCCATCCGCCGCTACGGTTACGCCGCCTTCGCCATTGGGCTTGCCGCCGCTGCCGCTGCTGTCATCACTCCCGTCGTCGCAACCGACAAACACCAACCCGAATGCCAGCGCCAGGGCTACTATCGTAACCTTTGCCAGCATGACCAGTACATACATTGAGTATGTTTTTTTCATTTGAAACCTCCATAGATTTCATATATACTCAAAGTCCCGCCCCAAACCGGAACCGCGCAACGCGCGGCTGGTTACTACGCCAAAGTTTGGTGGCGGGGACTTAAAGCCAAAAAAATAAATCCCCACAAAGCCTCGTAATAAGACCCTTATCAGCCCGGTAATAAGACTCTTATGAGCCTCGCAATAAGACCCTTATGAGCCTCGTAATAAGGGTCTTATCAGCCCCGTAATAAGACCCTTATCAGCCCCGCGATAAGACCCTTATCAGCCCGGTAATAAGACCCCTATCAGCCTCGTACTAAGACCCTTATTAGCCTCGTAATAAGACCCCTATCAGCCTCGTAATAAGGGCCGTGAGAATATAAAAAAACCGGCTCTCCCCCTACGGGAGATACCGGTGTTTTCACGAGAATAGAGAGTGTGTCTGTATTAGTTAGCCGACCCGTCCGGGGGGGGGGGGGGGGGGGGGGGGTTTTTTTGTGTAGATGGGCGGAGTGGTGTGGG